>JACQGS010000094.1 GCA_016199405.1 Chloroflexota bacterium
GACCGTCGCTGATCATCGCGTACAGTCATTGCATCGCGCACGGTTACGATATGGCGCGCGGCATGGATCAACAAAAAGCCGCCGTCGCGTCCGGCTATTGGCCCCTCTTCCGCTACAATCCGGATTTGATGAAAGAGGCAAAGAATCCACTGCAATTGGATTCCAAAGCGCCGAGTATCGCGTTGGAAAAGTACGCCTACAACGAAACGCGATATACGATGTTGGTGCAGTCGAACGAAGAAGCGGCGGAGCGGCTGTTGAAAGCCGCGCAAGAGGATGTGCAACGCAAATGGCATTTGCTGGAACAACTCGCGGCGATGCGCGTGAACGACAAGAACGGGAATGAGCGGATTGATTGAAGCGCGCGAGTCCAGAAAAATCCACGAACCCTTTCTCTTGGCGGCGCTCGGCATCGCGCTGACGTTTGGATTTGGGTTCGCGATTGTTTTGATCGAAGCGATCGGTCATCGCGCCGTGCTCGGCGCGTGGTGGCTGCCGCTGGTGCAAGCTCATGGGCACGCGCAATTGTTCGGCTGGCTCGGGCTGTTTGTGTTGGGGATGGCGCTCTACTTTTTGCCGCGCCTCGTCAGCACGCAATTGCAATCCGCCGAACGCGCGCCGCGGGCATTGGGATTGCTCGTCGCCGGAATTATTTTGCGCGGGATCGCGCAGCCCGCGCTCGGCTTGGTCGAAAGCGCGTCGGATTACGCGATGCTGGCGCGCGCGGCGTGGCTCGTGTCGGCGATCTTGGAAATTGCCGGCGCGCTCGTTATCGCCTCGATGCTGATTCAAACGCATCACACAGTGAAAGCCCTGCCGCCGCAAGCGCCGGGCTATCCGGTGTTGCCGCTCGCGCTGATCGCGCTCCCCAGTTTCGCGCTCGCGCTCGTTTTCAATCTTCTCGGCACACTCGACGCGTTTTTGAATCAACGCGCGGCGATCAGCGGCGCGTGGGACAGCGCAATCATCACGGTGATGTTGTACGGCGCGGCGATTCCGATGGCGTTTGTGTTTTCGGTTCGCAACCTGCCGCTCTTTCTGCGGCTCGCGCTGCCGCCGCGCGAATTGTTGCGCCCGCTCGCGGCAATTTACGCGTTCGGCTTGCTCCTCCGCGTCGCGCCGTTCGCGCCCATTGGGGCGTCCATCGGAATATTGTTGACGAGCGCGGTGATTTTGGTTTTTGTGTGGCAACTCGATCTGATTCGCCGCCAGCCGCCGTGGATTGTGAGCCGTGCGCCCAACTCGCGCCCCGATCTCGATTATTTGCGCAAGCCGACGCGTCCCAATTATCCGGATGCCGGCGAGTACGGGCGATTCGAACTGCTCATTTATTCCGCGTACGCATGGCTCGTGTTTGCGACGCTGCTCGATTTGGCGCGCGCCGCGAGCAATTTGCTCGCGTTGGATTGGAATCTGCCGGCGGACGCGGCGCGGCATGCGCTGACGATCGGATTTATTTCGCTGATGATTTTTGGAATGGCGGCGCGGCTCGCGCCCGGCTTTAGCGGCAAAACGCGGCTCGCGCATCCGCGGCTCGTCGCGGCGACTTTTTTTCTCGGCAATCTCGCCGCGTTCTTTCGCGTCGCGCCGTTATTTTTTTCGGGAAGCGATTTCGCGGCGCTGTTGCTCGCGCCTTCGGGCGCGTTCGGTTGGCTCGCCGTGGCGGGCTTGGCGTACAATTTGGTTCGAACTTTTCGCTTGGAAACCCGCGCAGGAGGAATTCAACGATGACAGACCTCTCGACCACTTATCTCGGTCTTCAACTCAAGAACCCAATCGTGCCGTCGTCGTCGCCGCTGATGCAAAAGGTTGACAACTTGAAAAAAATGCAGGATGCCGGCGCGGCGGCTGTCATTTTGCATTCCCTCTTTGAGGAGCAAATCGAACAGGAGAGCCACGCGCTCGATCACTTTCTCAGCGCGACTTCCGAATTCAACCCCGAAGCGCAATCCTATTTTCCGGAACTCGGGGCGTACAATCGCGGACCCGAGGGCTATCTCGATCACGTCCGCAAAGCCAAAGCCGCGCTCGCTATTCCGGTGATCGCGAGTCTGAACGGTTATTCGAGCGGCGGGTGGGTCGATTACGCGCGCCAGATCGAACAAGCCGGCGCGGACGCGCTTGAGCTCAACATGTACTATATCGCCGCCGAAACGGATTTGGACAGCGCGGCGGTCGAGGAGATGTATCTCGATTTGGTGCGCGATGTGACGACCGAGATTACGATTCCGGTCACGGTAAAACTGAGCCACCACTTTAGCGCGTTCGCGAATATGGCGTGGCGCATTCAGCGCGCGGGCGCGCGCGGGCTGGTGCTCTTTAATCGTTTCTATCAGCCGGATTTTGATTTGGAAAATTTAGAAGTAGTGCACGGCTTGGATCTAAGCAGTTCGTACGAGTTGCGCCTACGCTTGCGTTGGATCGCGATTTTGTATGATCGCGTGAGCGCGGATCTCGCGGTGACCGGCGGCGTGCACACGGCGGAGGACGTGATCAAATCCGTAATGGCCGGCGCGAGCATCGCGATGACCACGTCCGCGTTGTTGCATCACGGCATCGGGCATGTGGCGACGATGCTCGCCGAGATGCGGGACTGGCTGGAAGCGCACGAGTACGAATCGGTGCGGCAAATGCGCGGCAGTATGAGCCAACGCGCGGTGCCACACCCCGCCGCCTTCGAGCGCGCGAATTACGCGCGCGTGCTGCAATCGTACCGCCTTTAGCCGGTTGTGGGAAGTCGCCCACGAGGGGCTATGCTACTGCCTCCGACAAACAGCTAGCCGCGCGATCGCGGCAAGGAGTTTCGATGCGTTGGATTTTCGCGGTGTGCCTTTGCCTGCTCGCGGCATGTAGTCCAAACCCGGCGTCCGCGCCCGAACCGGCAATCGTGCGCGTTGCCGGCGGCGCGTACAAAAATGTTTCGCCGGCGCAGTTGAAGCAAATGCTCGCGGCAAAAGATTTCTTTTTCGTCAACGTGCATATTCCGTACGAGGGCGAAATCGCGCCGACAGACGCGTTCGTGGATTATGATCGCATCGCGGAGAATATCGGCAAATTGCCGGCGGACCCGAACGCGAAAATATTTTTGTATTGTCGTTCGGGACGGATGAGCGCCATCGCCGCCGAAATATTGATCCAGCGCGGGTACACCCATATTTGGAATCTTGATGGCGGAATGGTCGCCTGGGAGAGCGCGGGTTTGCCGATTGTTCAAAAGCCCAGATAGCGCGCCATCTCAACAAGCCCCTCCTTCATACATTCTTCACACTCGCTTGCTAAAATGCAAGCAGAATAAATTCAAGGAGGCAGAAATGCGGAACGTTTTGACCGTGATTGGGGTTGCGCTTTTGGTTCTTTTTATCGCGCTGATTATCGGCGGCGCGGGAATGGGGTGGGGAGGACATATGGGCGCGGGAATGATGGGCGGATTTGGTTTCGGAGGTGGCGCAATGCTTTTCGGCGGATTGCTTATGCTTGTCTTCTGGGCGCTGATTATCGGCGGGGTGGTATGGCTGGCGGTCACGCTCTCGCGAGGCGGACAATTTTCGCTCGGCGCGGGGAGCGCAAACCAAAAGCCGCTGGAGATTCTGCAAGCGCGCTACGCCAAAGGCGAGATCAATAAAGACCAATTCGAAGAAATGAAAAAGACGCTCGCGGTTTGAACCGAGGGCGCGCCGCGCCGGATCTGTCTTTGAGTTGAGGAACCAAAAGAGCCGCATCGCGAATCAAGGCGATGCGGCTCTGCCTTTGCCCAAAAGGGTAATCCGAATCCGCCTGTTTTATATGGGACACCTGTAACTATTTCCTCGTGCCTACTCCCCATAGAATATGGACGACTGCTCGAACGGGTAACTCCTATGCTCCGAACGAATTGGCGACCAGCGGTTTCTAGATTTCTCTTTGGACGCGAATCAGCGCGTGAAAATGCCGCGCCCAAGAATTTGTGGCAAGCCGGTCTCGCGATTGCGGCGGCGGAAAATCACGGCGAGGTATTGCGAGCCGTTGCCAACCAATCCCGGCAAATGTTGAACAGTGACGCGGCGGCGGTCTGTCTACTCGATGAAGAATCGTGCGCGTGGCAGGTGCAAGGCATTAGCGGCGCGCGCGAAGCGTTCGACGTGAATGCCTCGCCGTTTGGGCGCGGCGGCAAAGCGGACCGCTGCCCAGTCGTCCGTTCCGCATATCGCGATTCCCAACTTGCTATGCCGATCCTCCGCGCGCAGCGCGTCGCCGGCTGTCTATGCGTTGCCGATCAAACGCCGCGCGATTATTCCGCGCCCGAACGCGCGCATTTGCGCGGCATCGCCGATCAAGCCGCGCTCGCGCTGGATCACGCGCGGCGAATCGAACGCGAAGCAACGCGCGCCGCGACGCAAGAACGCGAACGCCTGGCGCGCGAAATGCACGACACGCTCGCGCAAGTGCTGGGCTTGGTCTCGATCAAGAGCCAAGCCGCGCGCGAATTCCTCGCGCAGGGCGACGCGGCGCAAGTCGACCGGCAACTCGAACAACTCGCAACGCTCGCGCAAAAAATGTACGCCGACACGCGTGAGTCCATTTTGGGCTTGCGGACTGATGTCACCCCCGAACACGGGCTGGTCACCGCATTGGAATCCTATATCGAATGGTTCAGCGAATTGAGCGGCGTCCCAACGACGCTGGACGCGCGCGAGATGAATCACGCGCAATTTCCACTGTCGGTTCAAGCGCAACTCGTGCGCGTCGTTCAAGAAGCATTGAGCAATGTGCGCCGGCACGCGCGCGCGCGGAGTGCTAGCGTGGTTCTCGCGCGCGCCGGGGAGTTCGCGCAGATCACGATCGAGGATGACGGCGTCGGTTTCGATCCCAACCATTTGCTGGCGCGGCCCTTGCCGCACGTGGGCTTGTGCTCGATGCGCGAGCGCGTGGAATCGGTCGGTGGAAAATTTTGGGTGGATTCGGCAAGCGGTCAGGGGACGCGCGTGCAAATTGAAATTCCGATCGTGTATCGCGGCGAGGCATAGAAGACTCTCCACGAACGGCAAGCCGAAACAGACGTTTTTTCTGGGAGGCAATTCAAATGGCGATCCGCGTTTTGCTGGCAGATGATCATCCGCTTTTTCGCGAGGGCGTCGCGGCGTTATTGCGCGCGCGCGGCTTTGAGGTCGTCGGCGAGGCGAACGACGGAATCGAGGTGTTGGAAAAAGCGCGCGCGCTCATGCCGGATTTGATTTTGATGGACGTGCATATGCCGCGCATGGATGGGCTTGCGGCGACGCGCGTGCTCGCGACCGAATTGCCGCAGACGCGCATCGTGATGCTGACCGTTTCGGAGGAAGACGCGGATTTGTTCGAGGCGATCAAAAGCGGCGCGCACGGCTATTTGCTCAAAAACACCGACTCGGCATCGTTTTTCAGTTTGTTGAATGGCGTGAATAAAGACGAGCCGCCGATCTCGCGGCAACTCGCTGGCAAAATCCTGAAAGAATTCGCGCGCAAAATGGCGAACGGGAATGGCGGCAAAACGAACGGGGATATTCTCAGCGAGCGCGAAAAGCAAGTGTTGCGTTTCGTTTCTGAAGGGCTGATCAATCGCGACATTGCCGCGCGCTTGAGTCTGAGCGAGAATACGATCAAGTATCACTTGAAAAACATTCTGCAGAAACTGCATCTGCGCAACCGCACGCAAGCCGTCGCGTACGCGATGCAGAGCGGATTGTTGAAAAAGAATTGACGCGCGCGAGGGCGGAGGAATGTTTCTAAGAGCGGGCAAAGATGCCCGCTCTTTTTATTGGGGTGCCACCACCTTCAGATCTCGTCCAACTCGTGTATAATACGAGTATGGCAAGAATGGAGAGTAACAAGACAAGGCAGCGCGCTTTGCGCGTTTATGCAGACACTTCTGTGTATGGCGGAATGTTCGACGTGGAGTTTGCGCGAGCGACCAAAGAATTCTTTGCTCAAGTGCGGCGCGGTCGTTTTCGCATTGTGACTTCAGCCGTCGTTCAAGCAGAAGTCGAATCTGCGCCACTGAATGTTCAGGTGTTCTTCAAGCGCATGCTCGCTCGAACAGAAATTGTTGACGTGACAGAAAAGGCGCTCAGTCTCTAACGGGCGTATCTGGATTCTCACATCCTCACGCCCAAATGGGGCAACGATGCCTTGCGCGTCGCGCTGGCAACAGTGAACGAGTGTCAAATCATCGTAAGTTGGAATTTCGTCCATCTGGTGCACTATCAAAAACCCCACTCTATAACGCTGTCAACACACTCAACGGATATTCAGAAATCGCCATTCATTCTCCGCAAGAGGTGATGGTATATGAAGAAAACGTTTGATTGCGTCGCGATGAAACAGCGCGGCGCGCAAGCCATCTACCGCCAAATTGCCGGAATGACTCCGACACAACAGTTGGAGTATTGGCAGAAGCACACACGCGCCCTAAAGCGCCGACAACAGGTACAGCGTGGCGCGACGGTTCTGCCCAGTCGCAAACGAGCACGGGCGGCTAATCCACGAGTGGCAGCATAGAAAAAGGGGAAGGCGCTCTGCAACGCTTTCCCCCAGTTTCCCTTATTCCGCCGCGACACTCATCGCAATTTTCTCCGGCAACCGCATCGCTTTCACAATCAAATCCGCGAGCGCGGTCACCTTGACGCTCAACTCATAGTACTGATTCAAATCCCCTAACTGCAAGCGGCAATTCTCGCACGCCGCCGCGACAGTGCGCGCGCCAGTCTTTTTGATCTGGTCCGCTTTCGGCTTGCCCGCGCGCAAGCGTTTCTCATCGTACTCCGGCAACGCGACCAAACCGCCGCCGCCGCCGCAACAATAATTCTCCAACCCGTGCGGCGTCATCTCGACGAAATTCTGCGCGACCGCGTTCAAAATGACGCGCGGCTCGCGATAGATGCCGCTCGTGCGCGCGAGATTGCACGAATCGTGGTACGTGATCGGTTCGGGATTCGCGGTCGGGTCGAGATGCAAGCGCCCTTGCTCGATATATTCTGCAAACAGTTCAACAATGCTGCGCGTCTTGAACGGAAATGTTTCGCTGAACCAATTCGGCGCATCCCACACCAGCGACGCGCACGCGTGCCCGCATTCCGCGACGACAACTTCTTCCACCTTTAGCCGTTTCGCTTCCTCGATGATTCTGCCGGCAATTGCTTTTGCGCGCGCGGTGTCGCCAAGAAAAACGCCATAATTTGCGGCTTCGTACAGCGAGAGCGTCCAATCTTCTTTCACCGCGTTGAAAATGATCGCCGGCGGTAGTATCGTGTGCGCGCCGGCGAGCGCGACGTAGAGCACGCGCGCGCCTTCTTTCTCCACCGGAATAGTCGCCTCTGGATTTCCCGTCAGTTCCCTCAGTTCTTGCTCCATCTGCGCGATCTGTTCCTTGAACATCGCACGGAACATGTCCGGGTCTTTGCCTTTTTCGATTGCCGAGTCTGCCAGCATCACCAAGATTTCCGGCGCTTTGCCGGCGGCGGTCGCCATCGCGCGAATGACGCGCATCATCAGCGGGGTGTCCACGCCCATCGGGCAGTTGAACGTGCAGCGCCGGCACAGCGTGCATTCGCTGAACGCGATTTCCGCGAGCCGTTCCAATTTATTTTCATCCAAGTCCTCTGCATTGACCCATGTCGGAAAAAATTTCCCGATAAAGTCGTGTTGGCGTCGATAGACCTGACGCAATTGCTCCGCGCGCTGCGCGGGCACGTGATCGAGTTTTGGATCGGCAACGTAATAGTGGCAGGATTCCGCGCAAATGCCGCAGCGCGCGCAGACTTCGAGCGCCGCCGCCAGGGGACGATTGAGTTGCTTTTCCAAAACCGCGAGCGCAGTGGTGACGGCGTTATCCATTGTGCGCCTCCTGTTCCAATCTAGCGGAGGCGGCTCCTACGCCGCCGAATTGCGGCGCGTGGGAGCGCCGTCCACTTGGAATCGAATGCTCGATCAACCCGCTCGCCACGCCGCGCCGACCGATGTGCAGACCATAGAACAATCGCGCAAAGTAGAAATAGATGCAGTGGCGAATTTTCCCGAGCGGCGCGTACACCAACATCGCCGCGCTGACGACGTACATCGCCGGCAGAAACGCGGGCGCGATCAGCGCGAATGCCATCGCGCCGAGCCAAAGCGAAACGAGCCACACCGCGGCGTGGTCATCGCGCGTGCTGATGCCGCGCAAATTTTTTTCGGCGACGCGCATCACGCCGCCCGCCGCGCCCATCAACGCGCCGCTGCCGGTGAGAACCGCAAAGAGCGCACGAATCGCGAACGGAATATTTTCAAACCACGGACTTGCGATCAGCGCGGCGAGTCCGGCAAAAATGCCGATGTGAAAGCCGATGCCGCGCAAATACGCGAGCATGTGAATGCGCGTGCTTTCTTTCGCCCACGGCATCATGCCTAACGTGAACGCGTACATAATTCCTTTCCAAGCGGAATCTTTCGGAATGCTGCGGTCTTTGCCGAACGGCAAGCGTTGCATTGCCTGCCAGCGCGAGGCAAAGACGACGATGGAGAATATCAACGCGACGAGCGCGATGATGCTGGTAATAAATTGAATGTTCATGGGTTCCTCGCGTAGGGGCGAGGCATTCGTCACGTCTTGTTTTTTGGAAATCTTGATTGGCTTATTCCGAGCTTGTTCTCATTCAATAATGTTCAGACGAATGCCTCGCCCCTACAATCATTTTGTCTTCTTCACCAAGAAATGGTACTCCTTGCCTTGCTGTTTGATGGACACCAACTCGTTCCCGCTTTGCCGCGCCCACGCCGGAACATCTGCCATCACGCCGGGATCCGTCGCGATGCCTTCGAGCACCGCGCCGACGCCGGCTTTTTTCACCGCGATCGAAAGTCTCACGATGGGCATCGGGCAGAGCAATCCTTTGAGATCGAGAACCTGATCGGGTTTGGTGATTGTGGTGGACATTTTTTCTCCTTGAGATTTGGAAGTTAGATGTTAGACAATGGAGGTTGGAGCGCGCATTCCGTTTCTAACCTCCAACCTCTAACCTCCAACTTCTAATCTCCAACCTCTGACCTCTAGATAAACAATGTGACTTTTGATCCGGCTGCTTCTTCGATGAAGGTCGCGACGCCGACCGGCGCGGTCGTCGCCGGAATCAATTTATCGGTGCCGATCTCCAGAACTTCCATGCTCATTAGGCAGGGCATCATCTTCACGCCCAGTTCTTGCGCGGTGGCGAGCAATTCGGGCAGGGACGCGACGTTCTTTTGTTTCATCATCGTCTTCATCATCCATCTGCCCATCCCGCCGAAATTAAAGCGCGAGGGTCCGATCGTGCTCATGCCGCCGCGATTCATCAACCCCAGCATTCGACCGAACAAGCCCTGCCCGGTCAATTTGCCGTTTTGAATCGACTTGAGCCCCCAGAACGTAAAGAACATCGTCACGTCCATTCCACTCGCCGCCGCGCCGGTCGCGATGATGAACGCCGCCATGACTTTGTCCATATCGCCGCTAAAGACGACCATCGAGAGTTTGTTGCTCTGTGGCTTGATGTCGCTGGCGGTTTGGACGGTGAACTGAGTTGCAGTTTGCATTTTGCCTCCTTGGGTTTCGGCTTCCCTGAAAAAAATACCTCTTGCCAAACCCGTCGCGGGTCTGATCAAGAGGCATTCGGTACCTCATTCAATTTTGGGTCATTGCGAAAAGCGTTCTTCGCTCACAAGCGAACGCGTTCGCAAGCACGTGTGCGCCTTATGCCATCGCGTCGACCAGCGCACTGCGCTTGTTCAAATGATCTGCCATTACTTCGCGCAACAAGTCGAGCGCGCGAATGATGCGTTTGTCGCCGAGCGCGTAATAGACATTCGCGCCGTCGCGTTCTGCCGCGACCATGCCGTGATCGCGCAAAATTTTCAGATGCCGCGATAGCGTGGGCTGGGGCATCTCCAGCGTCGCCGCGAGTTGCGTCACGGTTTGCGGATTATCCGCGAGCGCATACAGAATTGCGATGCGTTTGGGGTCTGCCAACCCGCTGCAGACTTGAGCATGCATTTGATTTATTTCTTTGAGTAACTGTTTGTCCATCACGCGCTCCTATACACCTATTCGCATCTCCGAATATGCGTATGTCAGGTCATTGTGCGGTGTCTCTCGATGTCTAAATCCAGTTCAAATCTTCAGAGTAGAACTACCCGCACGAGTAGCCACAACTACTCGCGCGGATATGGCGCATGAGTGAGAATATCGCTAAAATACGTCTAGCGTGCTAGAAACGACATATCGAAAAGTGTCATGGAATCACGCAGGGGTTCAATGAAGAACGGTTCGCTTCGTCCGCAATCTCTCATCTTCACTCTCTTTGGCGATTACATCCGCCATCGCGGCGATCGCGTTTGGATTGGCAGTCTCGTCAAACTGCTCGCGCTCTTCGATGTCGCGGAGCCGGCAGTGCGCTCGACCGTATCGCGCATGACGCGACGCGGGTGGCTCAAAAACGAACGCATCGAAAATACCTCGTACTATTTCACGACCCCCAAAGCCCAACAAGTGATCGAAGAAGGCGCGCAACGCATTTTTCATTTTCCCGAACGCGACGGCAAATGGGACGGCAATTGGCATCTCGTCACGTACTCCATTCCGGAAGAAAAGCGCGAAGCGCGCGACAATTTTCGCCGTGAACTCAGTTGGCTCGGTTACGGAATGCTGACGAACGCGATGTGGATTTCTCCGCATAACCAACGCGAGCGCATCGAAGTCCTTGCCGCGACGCTCAACGTCAAACCGTTTGTGCAAATTTTTTCAGGTCATCCCGAAGGATTCACGCCGTGCTCCGAACTCGCCGCGCGGTGCTGGAATCTCGCCGCGATCAACGCCGAGTACGCCGCGTTCATCGAAAAATACGCCGCGCGCTGTGCCGATTTCGAACGCCGCGTCGCGGCGGGCGCGCGCATCGAGCCGAGTGAATATTTCGCGCAGCGCTTTATGCTGACGCACGAATACCGTCGCTTTCCGTTCGCCGACCCGCATTTGCCGGACGAACTCTTGCCGGGCGATTGGCGCGGCGCCGACGCGGCGGCGCTGTTTCAAAAATTCCACAACTTGCTCGCGGACGGCGCGAACAAGTATTTTGAGTCGGTGTATCGTTGATGCAAGACCTGACAGGTTTTCGAAAACCTGTCAGGTCTGCGCAAGGAGTCCCATGAAATTCAAATTCCAAGCCAAGCCCGCCCCGTCGTTCGACTTTGAGGAAATCATTTACTCGAAGCAAGATTGGATTGCGCGCGTCAC
>JACQGS010000097.1 GCA_016199405.1 Chloroflexota bacterium
AATTTCGATTTGTCCGTCCGCCGCGAGCCGCGCGAGATCATCGCGCATTGCCGTCGTCAATTCGCGCGCCTCGGCGATGGTTTTGTTCATTTTCCAATTACCGGCAATGATAGGAGTACGCATTCAGCCTCCAATTTGGAATTCGGTTTTCTCAATCCGAAATCCGAAATCGAAAATCTAAAATTCCCCTAGTGGTCTCCGACCCAACGCAGGTGCCAGCCAAACGCGGCGAGCATAACGGTCAGCAAATACAATGCGCGTCCGTACACGTGCAAGCCGACGACACCTTGCTGGGCAAGCGGCGCAGTATCGAGAGAATGCAAATCAATCGCGAACAAAAACCCGACGATCAGCACGATCAGCACCGCAATGCCGGCGGACGCACCAATCACTTTACTCGGCGGCGGCGCGCCAAACGCGTGATAAATGTAGCGCAGATAGCGGACATACAAGAGCAAGCCGTGAAAAATGAGGATGCCGACGAGCGTGTAGAGATAAACATCGCGCAAGAGATTATAGACCGCAACGAGATTTCCGCCGGCGAGGATCAGCAAAATCGCAAACGCGGCGACGTTGGTCGCAATCACCAGCGCAAACGACATCGCGGCGACGCGAATGAACACGCCCCACGCGCGCGGATACTTCCAAGACGCGTTGACCATTTGCGGCGGCAAGAGAAAAGAAATGAGGTAGCCGGCAAAAGTTATTACGATCAACGCAACGATTAGATTGGTTGCTTCATTGACCGGGCGATTGGACCAAAAAGTAAAGGTCGCCCATCCTTCTTCGGCGTACAGTAACGCGAGCGCGATCGAGGAGCCAAGTGCAAAAGAGCGATGCGCTTTCAAATAAGGCAAGAGTTCAAGCGGGTTCAATCGAATGTCTCCCTTTCAAGACGCGGCAACAAAAAATGGGCAAATCGCGACGCCGCGACTTGCCCTTTCCATTCCACATGTTTTCTTACGACGTGCGTTTGGCTTTTTCGGATTCCAGACGCGACATCAATTCATCGCGCTTGCGCGACGCCGCTTCTTTGCCTTCTTCGATCGCGTCTTGCAAACGCGTGCGCTGTTCATCCAGCGCCATGCGCCCGCGCTTTTCCAATTCTTCCGCGCGCTGCCGCGCGTCGCTGGCTAATTGCTCCGCGCGGATCCGCGCCTCTTCGCTCAATTCGATTCCGCGCGTCCGCAGTTCCAAGCCGCGCTCGCGGATCAAACTGCGCGTCTCTTCGCCGGATTGCGGCGCGAGCAACAACGCGACCGCCGCGCCTACGACCCCGCCAATCAAAAAGCCGGTGAAAAACTCCCACCCGCGACTTTCATCTGCCATTGGATTTTCTCCTTTCAAAATATGACGCGCGTTATCCCGACCGTCTGCGCCGCGTCAGAATGCGCAGGGCTTGCGCCACGCCGGAAAAAAATCCAGTGGCGCGAATCATCGGACTCAGGAACGTATCGCTCACAAAAGTCGTCGTGCCGCGCACCGTGCGCACGGTTTCGTCTGCCGAACTCAAAATCGGTTTGACCTCGTCGCGCAACAAGCGAATCAAGTTGCGAACTTCGATTAACAATACGATCAAGACAACCCCGATCACCAACGATTCGACGGCAAGCAGGACGATGGCGAGGTCACGCACAAATGTCACAAGATCAATCCTCTCTAGCGTTGATTATAACACAGGTCGAAACTCGCCGCAAAAAAACATTCACCCGCGCCAGCGGCGCACGGCTAACAAGGCAAGCCCACTCGCGAGCGAGCCCTCCACGAGATGCACCGTGCCGATATCGAACAAGCCAAGCCCAATCGAATTTGCCATCACATTGCCAGCGACAAATCCAGCGAGCGCGGCGATCCAATACAGAAACAAACGCGCCCAACCCTGACCGAAGAATAGAAAAAACAAAACCGCGTAGATAGATGCTAAAGTCAAAATCAAGATCGCTGCGGGCGAAACAAAAGGCAATTCCATCGCGTTATACCGCCGCTTCGATAATGCCGCCGCCTAAACATTCCTCACCATCATACAGAACGATGGCTTGACCCGGCGTAATGTCGCGGAGCGGCTCGTCGAACTTTACTCTCACCCCATTCGCTTCGGGAAAAAACGTTGCCGCGATATCCGGCGCGCGATAGCGAATCTTGCCCATCACGTGCGCGCCCGCAACCGGCGCGTTGCCGGCGATCCAGTTCATATTGCGCGCGATCAATTCGCGTTTGCCCAACTCCTCGCGTCCGCCCACGACCAACGCGTTGCGCGCCGCATCGAGCGCGAGCACATACAGCGGCTTGCCGCGCGCAATGCCCAAGCCCTCGCGCTGACCGATCGTGTAAAACGGCAAGCCCAAATGTTTGCCCAATACGTTGCCGCGCGCATCCACGATGTCGCCGGGCAACAGCGCGTTTGGAATATTGCGGCTCAGAAAATTCCGATATTTTCCATCCGCGATAAAGCACAAATCTTGGCTATCGCTTTTTTCCGCGACGCGCAAGCCGAACCGCCGCGCCATTGCGCGGGTTTCCTCTTTCGTGAATTCGCCGAGTGGAAACATCGCGTGCGCGAGTTGCGCTTGCGTCAGCACCGCGAGCGCGTACGACTGATCTTTTTTCGGGTCAACGCCTTTGAGCAAATGAAACTTGCCATCGACTTCCTGCACACGCGCATAATGTCCGGTCGCCAAATAATCCGCGCCGAGCGCGCGCGCCTTATCGAGCAGCGTTCCGAATTTGACTTGGCGATTGCATTCGAGACAGGGATTCGGCGTGATGCCGCGCGCGTAACCGTCGAGAAAAAAATTAACGACGTTCGTCTTGAAATCGTCCTCGAAATTCAAGAGATAAAACGGAATGCCCAAATTTTGGCAGACGCCGCGCGCATCGGCAACCGCTTCCGGCGAACAGCAACGGTTAGTCGCCTCACCCCACTCCCCTGCCCCTCTCCCCTCTCCTAACTGAAATTCGTTAGGAGAGGGGAGAGGGGATGCCGAAGGCAGAGGTGAGGGGTGAGGCGGCTCACTCCACAAGCGCATCATTATGCCGATGACAGAATAACCGCGCTCGACAAGGAGCGCGGCGGTGGTCGAGCTGTCCACGCCGCCGCTCATCGCGACGACGACTGTTTTTTGTTCTTTCAATTTCAATCTTCTTTCGGAACCGAATCCAAATAAATATCAAGCGATCGCTCGACCGACACCGCGATTAGCGCGACGAAATCGCGCGTGTCGCCGGCGTGTGCTTTCTCCAGCGTAGCGAAATATTTCTCGCGCTCTTCCACGTGCACAACGGCGGAGGGATAACCCGCGCGAATCAAAAGCAAATTCATCAAGAGCCGCGCCGTTCGTCCGTTGCCATCCACGAAGGGATGAATATCCACCGATTTGAAATGAGCGAGCGCGGCGCGTTCAACGGGATGCAATTGCGCGGCTTCGCCGTTGAGCCATTTCACAAAATCGTTCATCAGCGCGGCAACTTGGGACACGTCAGGAGGAACAAAACTCGATCCGGTGATACGTACGTTGACGCGACGATAACTGCCGGCATTGTCGTCGTCAATCGTTCGGAGAATCAAACTTTGAATTTGACGAATGGTTGTCTCGGTGATCGCCGGTCCCTGTGCGAGTCCTTGCACGAAATCAATCGCGCGACTGTGATTGATGACTTCAAGATGCTCGCGCAATGGCTTGCCGTTTACCGTAATGCCATCCAACAGAATCGCACGGGTTTCGCCAAGCGTAACACTCGAACCCTCGATCGCGTTTGAATTGTAGGTCCACTCAACGCGAAAGTACTCTTCAAGTTTAGCCGCGACCCCAGAAGATAACGGGCGATGCGCGTCCAAACGCTTTTTCTTTTCATCGAGTCGCGCGAAAACTTGGGATTCGGGATTTGGGATTTGGGATTTGCTCGTCACTTTTCCCTTCTCAATTTCCGCACCACTTCCGCGACCGCACTCACCGCGTACTCCACTTCCTCTTCCGTATTCTCGCGTCCCAGCGTCAACCGCAACGCGCCGCGCGCGAGATCGGCGGGATAGCCCATTGCCGCGAGCACGTGCGACGGTTCGAGCGAGCCGGCGGTGCACGCGCTGCCGGTCGAGCCGGCAATGCCGGCAATGTCGAGACCCAAAACCATTTCATCGCCGATCGCGCCGGGAATGACAAAACTCGCGTGACCGGGCAAGCGATTTTTTGCATCGCCGGTCAATTCCGCGCCAGCGACACGTTCTAAAATTCCTTCGATCAATTTCTCGCGCAACGCCGTCAGCCGCGCGTTCGTTTGCTCGCGCTCGCCCTGCGCGATCTTGAGCGCGGACGCGATGCCGACGATGTACGGAATATTTTCCGTTCCGGCACGGCGATTGCGTTCGTGACTGCCGCCGGTTTGCATCGGCAAGAGCGGCGTGCCGGCGCGCGCATATAATACGCCAACGCCTTTCGGTCCGTGAAATTTGTGCGCGCCGAGCGAAAGCAAATCCACGCCCAGTTCACGCACGTCGAGATTCAAATAGCCGCCGGCTTGCACCGCATCGGTATGCAATAAAATTTCGCGCCCTTTCGCGTCTTTCGCGCCTCTCGCGTCTTTCACGATTTTTGCGATCTCGCGGATGGGCTCAATCGTGCCGATTTCGTTATTCGCATACATCACGCTGACCAGCGTCGTGCGCGGCGTGATCGCGC
>JACQGS010000096.1 GCA_016199405.1 Chloroflexota bacterium
CATTGTACTTGCGATGCCATTCCCTCAACGAGGGACTTTTGTTTTGACAGTTGATTCAGCCATGCGTCCAAAACTCGACAACGACGACCTTGCCGCGCAGATCGCTCGGCGCGAGCGGCGGCGAATTCAGCCATGTACTGCTCGCGATTTCCGGCGCGAGCGCGCCTTTGGGTTTGATATTTTCGATTATTTGTTGAGCCGTTGACACCGGATCCTCGCTGGTCAATTCATTGGACGCGCGCGCCGTCGACTCGTCCGCGCGGCTGCTCGTCATCAGCCAAATGCCCGAAGCGAAGACACCGAGCATCAAAAAGAGAACAACGCCAATAACGATTTTCATTTATCACTCCTCCGTCATTACGAAAAGCCCCCCGGAGGGACGACGAAGCCATCCTGGAAGTGCAAAGAAGATTGCCCCGCTTTAGTCACAATGACACCAGCATAGACGAGCGCGCTTACTCTCGGCTTACGCAATTCTTAAGAGACTCTTAAGCCGCCGGTTAGTTGCGGGAAATAATTCCACGCATATACTATCAGCCATGACAATGAACAAACGCATTCTCGTCGTTGACGATGAGCCGCAAGTCCGCGAAGTGCTCAAGATGTATTTGCAGCGTGATGGCTTTCGCGTCAGCACGGCGGAGGATGGCGAAGCCGCGCTCGCGGCATATGAATCGGCATCGCCCGATCTGGTCGTGCTCGACCTGATGCTGCCAAAAATCGAAGGGCTGGAAGTTTTCCGGTGCATCCGCGCCAAGAACGCGACGCCGATCATAATGCTGACGGCAAAAGGCGAAGAGTTGGATCGCGTGCTCGGTTTGGAACTGGGCGCGGACGATTATATCGTGAAACCGTTCAGCCCGCGCGAAGTGGTCGCGCGCGTGAAAAATGTTTTGCGCCGCGCCAATGCGCCGGCGTCAAGCAATGCGTCCGCGAAAGCCGTCGAGATTGGCGAGGTGCGTATCGATCCGCGCACGCGCGAGGTTTTGGCGCGCGGCAATTTGATCGAACTGACCGGCAAGGAATTCGATCTGCTTTATTTTTTGGCGCAGCATCCCGGTCAAGTCTTTACGCGCGCGCAATTATTGGACCAAGTCTGGGGCTATGAATTTTTTGGCGATGCCAGCACGGTCACCGTGCACGTGCGCCGCCTGCGCGAAAAAATCGAAATGAATCCAGCCGACCCGCGCTATGTGTTGACGGTGTGGGGCGTTGGCTACAAGTTTGAGAAGGAGTAACAAGTCACAAGTCTCAGGTCGCAAGCAAGAACCTGTCACTCGTAACCGCTTGCGGCTCGGGCGCAATAAGAACTTGGGGGACATCCGTTCTCTGCCACGAATTTCACGAATGAACACGAACAAAAAGAGACGAATGAATGAAAATTCGTGTAATTCGTGGCAAAAAATCCTGAACTGATTTCATGTCCCCACTGTGTAAATACGCCCCTTGCGGCTTGCATCCGGCGACCTGCGACTGGTACCGAAATGCTTTTCATTTTGCTTTGGCTCCTCGCACCATTCATCACCCTCGCGCTCACTTCGTTGTGGCTCGGCGCGGTGATCGGCGATTTGCAATTGCTCGCGCAAATCCTGATCGCGTCGGAATTGCTTTCGCTCGCGCTCGGGCTGATCGCGTATCAGCTGAGCCAGCGTTTGCGCTTGGCGAGCATTCATTTGAAAATCGCGCTGACGTTTGCGTTGGGACTTGGGATCACCTTCCTCAATATTCTCTTGGTCTCCATCCCGATGTTCATTTCGAAACAAGACACCGCGCTCTTGACGATTCTGCTCGTCTTCGCCGCGCTCGTCGCGTTGGGATTCGGACAATTGATGGCGCGCTCGATCACCGGCGGAATAAAGCAACTCGCGTACGCGGCGGAAAAAATCGCGGCGGGCGATCTGTCCACGCGTGCGCAAGTTCAATCCGGCGATGAAGTCGAGTCGCTCGCCGCGTCGTTCAATCGTATGGTCGAGCAATTGAGCGAGATGCAACAACGCGAAAAAGAAATGCAAGCCGCGCGGCGAACGCTCGTCGCGGCGGTCTCGCACGATTTACGCACACCGCTGACCTCGTTGCGCGCGATGATCGAAGCGATCAACGACGGCGTCGTCAACGATGAAGCCAGCATCAAGCGCTATATGCTCCTCGCGCAAAACGAAATTCAAAATCTCTCGCGCCTCGTCGACGATTTGTTTGAGCTTACACAGATGGACGTCAGCGGCACGCCGTTCGTCACCGAGCCGGGCTCGTTGCGCGATTTGATTTCGGATACGCTCGAAAGTATGCAAGCGCAGGCAACCGCGCAAGGCGTCGAATTGAGCGGAGCGGTCGAACCGGCGATTGATCCGGTGCCGATGAACGCGTTCAAAATTCAGCGCGTGCTTTACAATCTTTTGCAAAACGCGATTCGGCATACGCCGCGCGGTGGCAGCGTGCGCGTCACTGCCGTTCTGCTCGCTGCCGGCGCGAACGTGCGCGTCCAGGTCGCGGACAGCGGCGAAGGGATCGCGCCATCGGATTTGGCGCACGTCTTCGAGCCGTTTTATCGCGGCGAAAAATCGCGGTCGAGGCACCCTTCGGCTGGTTCAGGGGTCGGCGCGGGTTTGGGGCTGGCGATCGCGCGCGGTTTAGTGGACGCGCACGGCGGAACGATTGGCGTCGAAAGCCGCGAGGGAAAAGGCAGCCAGTTTTATTTTACATTGCCGCGGGGATGAGTGAGATCCTTCGTTACGCCAAGGACAAGGTTTCAGGTTGCAGATTGAATTTGCCTTAGTAGTGCATCCACTTGAAAGTGCTGGGGGCGACTTGGGTTTTCGGGCGAATTTGAGCGTGAGGCCCAGCCGGATTGGCATGCAACTTTTCACCTGCCCTTGCGGGCGGTGCAAGGGTCAAGTGGCTGCACTAGTATGAGAATGACGATACAATTTCAAACGTAATCTGATTTGTCCGCCTCGGTTTGTGTTCATCTGGATTTTCTTTTTGTAGGAGGCGACGGTTGTTTTGTTTCGCGTCATGGCGCGGGGCTGAGAGAAAATGCCTGGTGATTACCCATAAGTCCAAAACCAACCGCAGAGAACGCAGAGACGCAGAGGCAAAAAAGGGTTTTCTCTGCGTCTCTGCGCCTCTGCGGTGAGTTATGGGTAATCACCAGAAAATGCAGATTGACGTGCGGGTATGCTCATGCTAGAATCGTAGTGGGAAGGAATGTGAAAAGCGACTTGTATGCGGAGGCACGATGATTACTCATCCTGTGACACTGGAACTCCCTGAATCGCTATATCAGACGGCAAGCCGAGTTGCCACGTTGACGGGCAAGCCGCTGGAGACTGTTCTCGAGTCTAGCATTGCGCACGCCTTGCCCCCGCTGGATGATGTGCTGCCAGACGAAGCAGCATCGCTTGCCGCATTGGCGCTTCTCGATGATACTGCGCTTTGGCAAGAGGCACGCGCTATGATGAGCGATGAAGAACAAACCAAGTTGCATGACTTGCTGGATCGGCAAGAAGACGGTGAACTCACACCCGCCGAACAGAACCGTTTACAAGCGCTCGTAGATTCGTACGGACATGGAACGCTTCGCAAAGCCCATGCCTATCTCCTGTTGGCTCGACGCGGCTTTCACGTGCCGATGCAAGAGGAGTAGCCCCAGGAATGTCGCGCACCCATATTCCCAAGAGTCTGCGCGAAAAAGTTGCCGCCGAAGCAGGGCAGCGTTGCGGTTATTGCTTGACTCCTCAGTTGTTTACCGCAACACCGATGCACATGGAACACATCGTTCCTGTGTCTGCGGGTGGTCCTTCTTCTAAAGACAACCTATGGCTAGCGTGCCCACTGTGCAACGGACATAAAGGTACTCAGACAGATGGGACTGATCCGGCAACGAGAGATCGTGTACCACTATTCAATCCGCGCCGTCAATCATGGAGCGAACATTTTCGTTGGAGCGAGGACGGCACGCAGGTTATTGGGCTGACGCCTGTCGGTCGGGTCACTGTTGTCGTAGTGCAACTCAACAATGAGCATCTGGTTCGCGCCCGCCGGCGCTGGGTTGCTGCAGGTTGGCATCCGCCGAAAGAATAAACCTATTTTGTTCGCGTGTCGCAAGCGAATGGAAGCGCTTTTGGATGCAATGTTACTTATCAAATCAGCGTAACTCCACAGAATCCAATCTTTCTACCTTTCATCGCAAGATGACTGCCCTGGAAAAAAAGAACCTTGCGAAGGTTTCAAAATCTTCGCAAGGTTTTCTGTTTCATCACTCGCGACACAATCAGCACGATTACCGTCGTGGCGAAAAATCCAAGCCCAACCTTGAACGACCCAGGCTCGTACAACAATCGCACGCGCCACGCGCCCGCCGGCAATTCGATCGCGCGGAACAAATAATTCGCGCGCAACACCTCACCCCCCGCCCCCCTCTCCTGAAGAACGTCAGGGGAGGGGGAGATGGGGGTGAGGTCATATTTCCAATCCGGGTACCACACCTCACTCAAAACCAGAATCCCCGTGCTCGCCGAATTCGTCTCCAACAAAATCTCATTCGGTCCATACCCAACGATTTTCACGGATGACTGCTCACTGATTACTGATAACTGTTCACTGTTCACTGGTTTTTCCAACACCACCTCGCGCGTCGGATCGAAATCCGGCGCGCGCAGCGCGTCGAGCGCGGCGGCATGTGACGCGACCACGCGCGCCGCCGGCACGATGAACGCGCGCGGCAACACGCGCGTATTCTCATAAATCGCGAGCGCGCCTTCTTCAAAGACCGGCTTGAATTTCGCGCGGTCCACCGGCGCGTTCTTGCGCGCGAGCAAATATTTCGCGTTCAGCAAATCGTACGCGACGGACGAGCGGCTGCCGAGCGCTTGCCAATAGCGATCGAAATCGGCAAGCACCAGCGGATTGTCGCCGTTCACGTCGAAAAGTTGATAGAGGATCGAAGTGTCCGGCGTCCAGATATTGTCAACGCCGGTCTCGCGCGGATCGACGCGATAGAAACTGCCGTCGCTCTTGAAAAATGCTACGGCATCGGGGTGTTCGTACACGCGCGCGGGGTCGTCCGCGCTGGCGTCCACATACGCGCCGAGCGAAAACAGGTCGAAGCCGATCAGCGCGAGCGCGGCAATTGCCCACGCGCGCGGGCGAAAGAATCGCGTTGCGCGCGCGAGGATGAGCGCGAGCGAGAGCGCGAGGAGTAAAATAAAAAACGCGAGCGCGTTCGCCGCGTTGGCGATGCGCTGAAACAAAACGGCATCTTGCCCCTGCCCCAAAATCAAGATCGCGTACGCCGTCAATCCGACCGGCAACGCGATCAACAAAAACGCCCATGGCAATGCGCGCACGATGCGTTTGAAAATTATTTCGGACGCGCGCGGCAATGCGCGTAGCAAATAGTCGAACCCCATCGCCGCGAGCGCCGCCAGCGCGAAATCGAAGAGAAAAATAAAACGCGCCGGCGCGCGCAATTGAGAAAAGCCCGGCACGAGTTGATAGAGCCAGCCGTACAGAATCGCGTAACCGCCGAGCGCGAGCGCGAGTCCCACTAACGCCAGCGCGCCGAAGAATTTCGTCGGCGAATCGCGGCGCAAAACAATTGCCAGCAGCGCGAGCATCAGCGGCAGAATGCCAATATAACCGACCTCGACGCGATCCCACGGACCCCACGCGTTTTGCGGTCCGCGTCCAAAAAATCCGGGCGCGAGCAAGCCAATCAATTCCGCCGGCGGCAAAGAATATTGCGCGGCTTGCGCGTACGAAAACGCGACGCGCGTCGTCTGTTGCGTCATTTCGAGAACCGGCAAAAGCGAAGGAGCGGAAAGTCCGATGGCAACAGCCACAGTAACGGCAAGCAGACTCAGCGCGCTTGGATTCTCGATTTGCGATTTGCGATTTGCGATTGAACTTGTCTGTTGTCTTTTGTCTGTAATCTGCGGTCTTGCGCCAGAAAACAAATGGTAGACCGCGAGCGCGACCAGCGCGATCACACTGAATAAAAACGCTTGCGCATGCCCGGCAAAAAACGCGAGCGCGAGAAAAATGCCGGCGAGCGTGGCAAATCCCGCGCGCCGATCCAGCACGGCGCGGCGATAGAATAGCAAAACCAGCGGCGTCCACGCAGCCGCGGCGATCAGATTCAAGTTGCCGAAATGCGTGATAAAGAGGTCGGAGAATTCAAAGGCAATCGCGCCGGCGAGGGAGGCGGGGATGGAAATGCGTAATTCGTAATTCGTAATTGCTGGTTGGAGATTGGAGATTGGAGATTGGAGATTGGAAGTTGGAAGTTGGAGGTCGGAAGCGCGCGTTTCTAACTTCCGACTTCTAACGTCTAACCTCCATTTCCCCCATCGCAACAACGCGTACATACCAAACCCCGCTACAAAAAAATGCAGGATGGAAAGGAACTCCATGTCGCGGAACGTCAGCGGATTGGAAAGAAAAAACGTCAGGAGATTGAGGGGGTAGAAAATGCCGGACTGGATGTCGCCGACGAACGGCATGCCGGTAAAGAGGTAAGGATTCCAAAGCGGCACAATGCCGCGCTGCCACCATTCGGCGGCGAAGGCATAGGTGGGAAAGAGGAATTGCGCGAGGTCGCCGCCGCCCGCCGGCATCCACACCTGCCCGGCGAGCAGCCGCCAGAAAAAGCCGGCGGTCGCCGCGCCGATCCCGCCGACGGCAACCACATCGCGCCAGAGATCATTTGCGCGCCGGCGCGAGAGCGCGAATACAAGCGCGGCAAGCCAAACCGACGCGGCAAAAAGCAAAATCATTTTTCAAGAATGATCGTGCGCTTGGCGCTGCCGCTCGTCCAATTCAATTTCAAACCGGAATCGTTCGAGGCAATCTGGAAAATCAACTCCACGGTGACGTCTTTGCCCGGCGCGACGTCCGCCTCCTTCAGCAAATCTTTGATCGTCACATTTTTCGGATTGGGCGCGTACTTGAGTCCGCCATCCCCGATCATCTCAAAATCTGCCGCCGTCACCTTGACCGCCGCGCCAGTGGTGCGCGTATTGCGAATGCGGATCGTCACCAGAACAAATTGGTCCGTCTCCGGAATTTTTGGCGCGCCTTCCACTTTGAGCGGACGCTGAAAAATAGTTGCGGTCACTTCGACTCCGCCGGTGCCAATCGCCGGCGTTCTAAGCGCAACCGGCGCGCTTGGATCGCGCGTCGGCGTCGCGCTCGTTAGTAGTGGAAGCGCCGGCAATCCGCCGGATTGCGCGCGCGCCCACAGCACGCCCGCGACCAAACCAATGCACACGCAAATGCAAATGAACGCGCCAATCGCGAGCAACCAGATCCCCGGTTTCGGACGCGATGGCTCTGGCTCAGGCGCAAAAACATTACGGTAGCGATAATCGTCTTGATAGGACACGGTCATTCTCCATTCGGACGCCGCGCGCGTCGGTGACGGGAACGCGGACGCCCGTTTCCAAAACGTACAAACCCATTCCGATTTGGTACTCGCCGCGCGGCAAATCGCGCGGCAATGCTAAACGATATTCATCCATCACGATTTCGCCGGTGCGCCAACGCGGCGTTGGATACGTCCCGCGACCCGGTCGCGCATCGTCTTGCGCCCACACCTGCCCGGACGTTGCATCGCTGAGATGAACGAAGGTCGTAAAATCCGCGCGCGTCTCAGCGATGCTTTCCCAATAAATCGTGAGCGCGATGGCTTCGCCGTCGCGCGTCCAATCATAGCCGAGCATTTCGATCTCATCCCCAAACCGCGCACCCGCAAAATTCTGCGGCGCGATTTGCGGCGCGCCGGTCGCGCGAAAAATCACGGCATAGGGCTGGTTGGTGAAATCGAAAATCCGGTCAGTAATCGCGCCGCTGGGATAAATCGCGGTGAGGCGCGCAAGCGTGCGCGCATCATCGCGCGTGAGGATGCCGTACGCCGCACGCTCTCCGCCCGGCGGCAACACCAACGCCCGGCGCGCATCGAATCCCGCGGCGGCTCTGCCATTCAAACCAAATCGAATTGTGTAATGATCGTTTTCGGTCGGCGTGAAATAAATGCGTTCATCCGCCGGGCGCGCGGCGAGTTTCTGTCCCAATTGCAAAATGCCGACGTCGAACGAATCGAAATTGCCGGTGCGCGCGCCCCAAATGTCGAAATAATCGCGGTAGGTCGAGACTGCGCTGAACGTGAGACCGAGAGAAAATAATACGTAATACGTAATACGTAACGACTTCTGATGACTGGCAATTCCAAAAAGAACCTTGAATCCGTACGCCACCGCCAGCGCGATTGCCGGCGTCGCGCCGATGCTGCGTCCGAAATGGGGCGCGAAATCCGTGAAGACGCTCGGCAGAACCATCACGACGAGCCAAAGCAGAATCACGCGCGCTTCGCGGCGGCGCCAATTGGCAATGCACGCGATGATCCCGGCAACAAAACCAATCGCGAGAAAGGGATCGAGCGCGGGGCGGTCGGGCAAATTACTGCGCGGGTTCGCGTCGCCGCGGACGAAAAACATCCCGGCGACTTGAACCGCGTTGTCGCTCAGCGCGGCGGGGCTGATCGCGACGGAGTTGGGTCGTTCCAGAAATTCGCTTGGGTGCGCGGCAAAGTATAACCCAAGCGGCATAAAAGCCAAAAATGCGACAAACGCGAAAAGCGCGAAAGGACGCGAAAAGCGCGAAAGAATGGTTCTATCTAATAGAATTTCAGTAACGAGAACCGCGGCGATGACGCCGGGGAAAAAGAGCGCGGCTTTGTACGTGTATTGCGTCGCGGCGAGAAAGAGTCCTGCAAGGATAAAGTGTCGAGCGGCAGGTGACACGTGACGAGTGACGGCTGACGCGGAAGATTGGAAGTTGGACGTTGGACACCGGACACCGGACACCGCACTGTGGACACCGGGCTTGCACAACCCGCGCCACAAGAATAATACACACAACGTCATCATCAGCGGCGCAAAGATGGGCTCCATTCCCAAGCGGCTGAAATTGACGTGCCAATATAAAATCGCGAGCACGCCGGCGGCAAGCGCGCCCACCCCGCGCGATCGAAATACCGCGCGCGCCAGAACGTACAGCGCAACAACCCCGGCGATGCCGGCAAACGCGGACACCAGACGCAAAGAAAACGGCGACGCGCCAAAAATCGCAAAAGAAAGCGCGGTAACGTAAATCGCCAGCGGCTCTTCGGTGAGGTCTTGACTAAAAAAAATGGGGCGCTCGACGCCGGTCAACACGTGTTGCGCCATCGTCGCGTTGAACGCCTCGTCGTAATGCAAACCGGGTGGCAGTTGATCGAGACGATACAGCCGCAAAAACGCGGCGCTGCCAAATATTGCGGCGACCAAGAGCGCGTCCAGCCAAACCGAGTTTCTTGATTTCATATGCAACAAATCATTTAACCACGAAGGACACCAAGGTCACGAATAAAAAGTAATCCTTCGTGTTTCTTCGTGACCTTCGTGGACAACTATTCGAGTTTCAAATCAAAAATATGCACATGCGCCGCGTCGCCGCCGTCCAAGTACTGAATTTGCAGCCGCACACGAGACACTTGCGCGGGACCGCGATCAAAAACAATCGTCGCCGGAGGTCCGCTGAATTGACCCGGCACATTCTCGGCAAAATCAAATGCAGCGGTGTATTCAACCGGTTGCGGCGCGCCCGGCGCGTACACTTGCGCGAACAGTTTGAACCGCACGCGACCGAAAATGCCGGTGAGGTGTTTGACCGCGCGCGGCTGCGCCAACGCAATGTCCAGCACAAATGGATTCGCTTCCACGCCGCGCGCGACGCTGTACGCATCGCCATCAAAAACTTGACGCAGGGAACCCATATCGAATTTGTTGTGCGTGATCTCTGCCGGCGCGCCGTTCAAGTCAAAAGATTCGGTTACCAATTCACGCATTGCCGCGCGTTCAGCGGCAAACAGCGCGGCGGCATGATCGCTATACCCAACGCGCGCGAGATAAAAGCCGGCAGTTCCATCGGGATACGCAATCACCTGCTCGACCACCAGCGGCTTGAGTTTAGGATTAACTTGCGCGACGGCAAATTCCTCACGCGTCATTACGAACAGAGCATCGTCGTCCAGCGGCAATTGCCGATCTAAGAAGCCGAGAATGCTTTCCATGCGTACGCGCCGGCGATCCAGGTCGAAGAAACGCAAAAAAATGTCCGCGCCGTTTGCCCACGTATGCGAAACGTAAATGGTCGCGTTGGGATCATCTGCTAACACCGGCGGCAGTGCGTCGGCAAATATTTGCTGCGTGCCCCATTGCATTCCATACAAGCCATAATTCGTGTGCCACGTCGGTCCATTGACGAGCGCGTCACGGAGCATCCAGACACTTGCCAACGCTAACAGGACAAATGTCGCGATTTCTGACGAGCGGAGAAAGCCGTTTTTTTGACCCCACTCCGCTTCGCTTCGGGGGCTTACAGAAAAACGGGTTTCTCTTAATCGCGCGACCAGCGCGTCCATGCCCAATGCCGCGAAAATATTCGCCGGGATTATGAACGCAAGCACGCGCGTAATCCCAATTTCGGCGAGCGCGCTGCCAAACGGCGCGGCGAGCGCGGCGATGATCAGCACGCGATGCGCCGATGATTTCCAATTGCGGAATGCGATCACCATGCCAATCAAAATGAATGGCGCGACCCACCATAGAATATTTCCATAACCCAGCATTACATGCCGCGCAAGTTCCGGCACATTCGGCGCGAGCCAATACTGCGGCGACAATCCGTACGCATAGTTGCCAATGAATCTAATCAGCTTATCTTGCCAGGGGAGCGGTTGAAGCCAGTACGAATTGAGGACAGAGAATTGCGCGGTGACGGCGTCCGGATGGAGCAGGCGAAAGCGAAGGTAGGGGAGAAAAAGCAATAACCCAAATCCCAAACTCCAAAACGCCAAGCGCAAATTTTTTAAATGATACCGCGCATCCGAAAGCAAAAGCAAAACGCCGGACACAAGCATCACGGCTTGCCCATTCGAGTAAGAATAAAATGTTGCCGCGCCAAAAAGGAGTGCCGGGAAAATCCAGCGCGGCGAGCGATAGCGATAGAACAGATAGCAAAGCAGGAACAGCGCGTAGAACGAAACCATCAGCACGGTTTCGAACGCGGTGCGCGAATGCAAAAACCATGCCGGCGTGATCGCGGCAAACAGCCCACCGATCCACCACAGCCGCGCCTTGAAAATTTCTTTCAGCATCCAACCCAGCGCCGCGACGCCGACGATGCTAAGAATTGCCGAGGTCGCGCGCGTGACGAGGATGCTCTTGCCAAACAGCATCGCCGTCAGCGCGTGCAAATAAACCGAGAACGATAGATTCCAGTACTGCCCGTTCTGAAAATAGGTCGGAAAAAGATTCTGCGTGGCATCGCGGAAATGGTTGCGCACGAGTTCAACGCCGTAGACGGGATGCACGGCTTCGTCGGTAAAAAAATAGATCGGAAATTCGTCGAGAGCGTAGAGACGCGTGAACGCGTAAATCGCGAGCGATGCCGCGAAGAGCGAGTAAGTGAGTAAGTGAGTGTGTGGGTGAGAGAGTTCGCGCAGTTTCATTCGTTTATTCGTTCTGCTGACTAACGACTGGCAACCTTGATGGTGGTGAGAACGATTCGATGATCCGGATCGCGCACGCCGTCGGCGTAAATCACCGGCAAACGCGTGCCCGTTGCCGCGTCATACATCCCCACTTGCAAAATGTATTCGCCGGGCGGAATATTTTCCGGCAGATTCAAGCCATAGCGATCGGTAATCGTTTCGCCGGTTTGCCATTGCGTCGTCGCGAATGTCCCGCCGACTGGCGCGCCGTCCATTTGCGCCCACACCGGCGATTGAGTTGCCGGATTGTAGCCGCCGATTATTTGCACAAAAACCTTGTACGCTTTTTCGATGCGCGCGTCGGCGCGCCAGTCGAGCGTCAAGCGCAAATCATCGCGCGGCGCGGCGGCAGTGCGATCCAGCCGATAGCCATCAAGCCGGATTTTTTCGCCCAGCGCCGCGTTGACCGATTTGAACGCCGGGGCGTTTTCCGGCGGCATCAAATACAAACTTAGTGCGGCGTCGACAAAGCCTTGCTGAAATGCTTTGTGCGCGTTCGCGCCGAGCGTGCGTTGCAAATAATTCGTCGGATCGTACTCCGCTGGATTGCCGAACATCACGAGCCAGACGCGCGCATGCTCGCGTGTGATTTTTTCCAACTGAGCGCGGCTCGACGGGTCTTCCAGCGGCGCGTCATCGGGCAGAAAGAAAGAAGGCAGGTCACGTGGCGCGTAATACCGGTAGAGCGGCTTTTGGAGCGGGTTGTTTAAGACGAGCGCATCGCCGGGTTGCGCGTGCGCGGACACGTACGCCATCATCTGTCCGTACTTGCCTTTGGCGTAGGCATCGTCGAAATAATAGTTGTTGAGAGATTGAAAATTGGAGACGAGAAGAAGCGCGAGCGCGGAGATTGCCAGCGCGTTGCTTTTGCGGGCGAGAAATTCCAAGCCGAGCGCGGCAGTCAGCAAAAAACCGGGCAAGGCGACAAGGACATAGCGTTCAAAAAAAAACGGGAGAATCGGATTGACAATGAAGGCAACGATCAGCGGAACGAAAAAGTAGAGCGGCGCGATCAGGGTAGAAGGGGAGCCGCGCTCCCCGCCGCCCATTTGCCCAGCGCGGCTGGACATCCACCCGGAAATCCATCCGGAAACAATTCCGAGCCCGAGCAAAGCGAAAAACGCAATCGCCGTCGCTTGCAAAACCGGCGACTCCAGCGTCAGCCCCGCGCTAAACGCAAGCGCTGTTTTTCCAAAAATCAATTCGACGCCGCGGGCGCTCCATTCGTCAAAGCG
>JACQGS010000095.1 GCA_016199405.1 Chloroflexota bacterium
AATTCGATCACGAGCGCGTCGCGCAAGCGCGTTTCCACATCGCGCAGTTCGTCTTGGATCGGAGAAAAAATTTGGTTGATGATAATCCCTCTAAGAAAAGGGTGGAAGGGCAGCCGCGCTGCCCGCTTCTGACGCCCAGCACGGCTGGGCTACCACTCCTTTTGAGACAACCTCTAAAAACCGAAGCAAGCAATCGAATTCGATCGGACCGTTTGCTGAACGACTGCCAGCGGCAAATTTTTCAGTTCCGCGATTTTTGCCGCGATCCGCGCGACGTTTGCCGGCTCGTTGCGTTTGCCGCGCAATGGATGCGGCGCGAGATACGGCGCATCGGTTTCGATCACGATCTTTTCGAGCGGCGCCTGCCGCGCGATCTCCTGCAACGCGCGCGCGTTTTGAAACGTCACGGGACCGGCGAATGAGATCAAATAACCGAGTTCGATTGCCGCGTGCGCCATCGCGAGATCGCCGGAGAAGCAATGCAAGATGCCGCGCGGCGCGCCGTTTCGCCGCGCCAGAATTTCCATCAGTTCACGATGCGCGTCACGGTCGTGGATCACGACCGGCTTGCCCAGCTCCGCCGCCAGATCGAGATGCGCGGCAAAATTTCTTTCTTGCGCCGCGCGCGGCGCGCCGTCCGCGTAGTGAAAATCCAAACCAATCTCGCCGATCGCGACCACTTTGGGTTCGCGGGCGAGCGCGCGAATTTCGGAAAATGCTGTTGCGCTGAACGCAGCAGCATGTTCGGGCTGAATGCCGACCGCCGCAAAAACGATTTCGTATTTCTCGGCTAACTTGACCGCCGCGCGGCTCGATTCAACATCCACGCCGGCGGTGATGATCGCGCTGACGCCGGCGTCCGCTGCGCGGCGGATGACCTCGTCCAGTTCATTTGCAAATTGCGCGTCGTCGAGATGGCAGTGGGCATCAATGAGCAACGCGTTTTCTCACCCGCGGATTCACGAACCGCGTCTTGTGTTCCCCAAAAATAACTCTGAAGGTCTCAAGACATTCATGTCGTCCCAGCAAGGTTGGTCCGGTCTCGCGATCCAAGAATCCCAAGGGAACGGTTCGTCTGTACTTTCCGAGCCGAACAATTTGGCAACGACACAAAAAGATTTTCTCGCTTCCTCCGATTCCAAGGGTCCGATGTTCTATGCAGTCAACCGCCAGATCAATGCCCAGCAGCGTCGCAAAAGAGCGCGGCAATATGGAATAATCCGCGCCCGTATCAACGATCATAGAGATGGGAATCCAAATATCCTTCGTTTGATGCTTGAACTCGACCAGAGCCATTGGGCGAAAGATTCGACCAAACAATGCCGACGGAATCTCTTTGGAATCGAAAGTTAGTGCCATAGAATATAGGTCTCATCTTCCATGACGTAAGCGAGGAGCGGCGCTTTCTTTGGATATTTCCTTAGCAGTTCTTCCATGAGTCGCGCGGCTTGCTCCCCGCTTTCGATGGCATAGATTTCATTGCCGATGACGAGCACATTCTTTCCGCGAAATTCATTTTCATGCGTCTTGAGTGTTCGCAATTCGATGCGATGGTTCGACGATGCGCGACGTCTAACCGTCTTTCGCCGCATGATTTTTTGGGTGCGTTTCTTGGTGACCATGTTCTCACTCCTATCGGAATCCCGCCAACTTCGACCTCGTCTCTAACAACTTGCTCATGGGTTATTGCGGCGGCGCATTTCCATCAGGACCTGGACCGGATCTTCGTCGCTGACCAAGTGAGCCGCGATTGATTTCTGTAATGCTTCCAGACTGACTTTTTTCTTCTTGGTCTTGAGTTTCTGCAAAGCAAAGCGTACCTGGCTTAAATCGCGTTCAATCCGCTTGACCTGCTTTTCCAGCTGATTCACTTGCGCGGTGAGAGTCATCGTTTTGTCTCCTCTAACGCAATCCCGCCAACTTCAGCCCAGCGTCCAACAACGCTTGCACCTTTTCTTCGCGCGTCGTCTCGACGTAGAACCGCATAATCGGTTCGGTGCCGGAAAAACGAATCACTATCCAGCCGCCGTCGTTCAACAAAAATTTGAAACCGTCCATCGTGTTCTTGCCGGTCACGCCGAAACCGGCGAGTTCTTTCGGCTGCGCGTCCTGCAAACGCTGCAAGATTGCCGCGCGCTGATCCGCCGGAAAATCGGTATCGACGCGGTGATAATAATGCGGACCGACCAGATCGAATAAATGTGCGAGCAGTTGCGATGGTCGCTTGCCGGTCTGCACCACGAAATCGAGCAGAAACAATCCCGCGACGATACCGTCGCGTTCCGGCAAATGCCCGCGAAACGCATAGCCGCCGGATTCTTCGCCACCGATCAGCGCGTCGGTCTCGAGCATTTTCGGCGCGACGTACTTGAAGCCGACGCCGCATTCGTGCACTGGCACGCCAAATTTTTTGCCGAGTAGATCGAGCATCGAAGTCGTGTTGAGCGTTTTCACAATCGGTCCGCGCATGCCGCGCGCTTCCAGCAAATACAACGCCAGCAGCGCGTACATTTGCAATTGGTCAATGAACACGCCCTTTTCCGTCGACGCGCCGACGCGATCGGCGTCGCCATCGGTCGCAATGCCGAGATCGGCGCGCTTGCGGGTCACGAGTTCCATCAAATGATCCACGTTCGGGCGAATCGGCTCCGGGCTGTGCATTTCCGGAAATGAGGGATTACGCGTGCCGTGAATTTCGACGACGCGCGTCGTGCCGCCGGCTAAAATATTCTTGAACCAGCCCGCACCGGCGCCCCACATCGAATCCACCGCGATCGTCAGCCCGGCATTGCGCAGACGCTTGAGATCCACCAGCCGCGCGAGTTGTTGCAGATATGCCGGTATCGGATCGAAAATCTGAATCGTGCCGCGCGTGACTGCCTCATTGAACGCGACACGCTTGATCTTTTCCGGCGCGGGGATGCGCGCTTCGATCATTTTCAATCCATCCGGCGCGATCGCGCCGGCATAATCGGCGCGCACTTTGAAACCGTTCCACGTCGGCGGATTGTGGCTCGCAGTGATGTTGACCGCGCCGGCAGCTTTCTGGTCGAGGATCGCGTACGAAATCACCGGCGTCGGCGTCGCTTTGTCCACTAAATAGACTTGGATGCCATGCGCGGCGACGACTTCGGCGGCGGCTTGCGCGAAAAGATCAGATTCAAAACGCGTGTCATAGCCAACGACGAGTCCGCGCGCGGCTTGATTCGTGTCGAGCAAATATTGCGCCATGCCTTGCGCGCAGCGACGCACATTTTCAAATGTGTAATCGTCGGCGATCACGCCGCGCCAGCCGTCTGTGCCAAAGATGATTTGCGTTGCCATTGATGTTTCCGTTGGTTTGTAGTATAACCCCTCGTGGGCGTCGGAACGCGCACAAGGCGCTATGCTACAGGATGTTTTCCGCAATCACCCGCGCGATCGCGTTTGCCTCGCGCGCAATCATTACGGAATCCAATCCTTCGATCATCACGCGCGCGAGATTCTCCGTGCCGGAATAACGCAACACGATTCGCGATGCATCGCCGAGCACCGCGCGCGATTCAGCGACTTGGGACTGAATCTGCGGAAAATTTTCGAGCGGCGGCTTGCGCGGCACGTTGACATTCAGCAAAACTTGCGGAAATTTTTGCATACACGCCGCGAGCGCAGATAATTTTTCGCCGCGCCGCGCGAGAATTTCTGCGAGGCGAATCGTCGTGTACAGCCCGTCGCCGGTCGTGTGCCCGCCATCCAGCAAAACGATATGCCCGGATTGCTCGCCGCCGAGCCGCGCGCCGGATGCGCGCATTGCCTCAGTCACCCAGCGATCGCCGACCGACGTGCGTTTCAACTCGACGCCCAGCGCGCGGAGCGATTCTTCGAGCCCGGCATTTGCCATGACGGTTGAAACGACCGCGTGGGCTGTCAACGCGCCGCGCGCGGCAAAATCGCGGGCGAAGATCGCGAGAATAAAATCGCCGTCCAAATAATTGCCGCGCTCGTCCACGAACACCGCGCGGTCGCCGTCGCCGTCGAACTGCACGCCGAAATCCGCGCCCGCGCGCAACACCGCGTCGCGCACCGCGCGCGGCTCGAGCGCATCATAGCCGCGATTGATGTTTTCGCCGTCCGGCTCGACGTTGATCGTGCTGACCTCCGCGCCGAGCGCGCGCAACAGGCGCGGCGCGATCTGAAATGTCGCGCCGTTGTTGCAGTCCACCGCGACGCGCTTGCCGCGCAAGATCGGCTCGCGCTGGACCGCATCGAGCAAAAAGTTTTCGTACGCGCGCACGACGCCCGGATCGGACAGCGCCGCGCCGAATTTTTTGTTGCGCGCTGGATTTTCCGATTGCGCGCGGACTTCAATTTCGTTTTCAAGCGCATCGGCGATTTTGAATCCATCGCCGCCGATCACTTTGATGCCGTTGTCTTGGAACGGATTGTGCGAGGCGGAAATGGAAATGCCGCACGCCGCGCCGCACGCGCGCGCCAGATATGCCACGCCCGGCGTCGGCAAGATGCCGGCATGGAGCGTCTCGAAGCCGGCGGCGAGCAAGCCGGCGGCAAGCGCGTGTTCGATCATCGCGCCGCTTTGCCGCGTGTCGCGCGCCAGAATCGCGCGGCGCGAGTCTGAAGCGCGCGCGAGCAAATCGCCAATTGCCGCGCCTATGCGCGTGATAAATTCCGGCGTCAGCGGAGATTCGCCGGCAACGCCGCGGATGCCGTCGGTACCAAAGAGTTTTTGAGGCATCAGCGAATATCGCCAGCAGCCAGTACCATTGCCTTTTCGGTTTCTTTGCCCGGAACGAAGGGTCCCGATTCGGCAAGGTCTTGGCGCAAATCCAATGCAAGGTTTTCAATCTGCAACAGCACGCGATTTAATTCAATCAGTTCCCGCTGTAACTTGAAGGTTGTCTCCCGGTTCGGCTGGGCGCGTAACGCGGTTTCTGATTCAGCGATCTGCTTGCCAAGGCCGGACAGAATTTCCATCTTGACGCGCAAGAGTCTCGAACGGGAGAGTGGATATTTTGCGCGGAGGTGTTGATCGTTGGCGCGGGATACGGTGGCGCCAACTTGATAGCGATCTTCGAGCGCGCCGATTTCGCGCAAAGTGCGCGCCGTTCGATTCTTGTTCGCGCGAATAATTTTCTTCATCTTTCCAACCTTCCCTGCATCCGCCCCAAAAAAACGCGGGCGGTAACCGGATCGAACCTGAATCGCGTCAATTTCTCTTCCCCACTCTTTTCGCGTAACTCGATCATTCCCAATCCACGATAAAAACCTTCCGCCCCCGGCAACGATTCTAACCATACTCGTCCGTCGCGCTCGAGTTCGAAACCAAGTTTCACCGCTTGAGCGATCAAGAGGGAACCGGCAAAACGATAGCGATTATTCGGTGAGCGATTCCAAGGCGCCGTAGAAATTCGCAACACATGAATGCTGGCGTTGCCTTCAGCATCCTTTGACTCCAGTTCGAGTAACATCAAACCTTGCAGTTTGTTTTCGGCAAGGAGCGAGAAGGCAACCAGTTCATCGCGATACTCCAACCCCTGCGCGATGAATTCATCCCATTCCCAATGTGCGTCTTCCGCATCGGGCGGCATGATGGGAAGCCATTGCAGCCACAGTTCGAGATCTTCGATGCGCGCCGGGCGAATCTCGCCTCCAAGCGTTCGTTCAGTGTTTTTTTCTGTTAGCGTGATGCGCACGACGCGCCTTTCTACAAATGATGCTGCTTTTTCAGCGCGGCGAGATCGGCGTCCACCATTTTCTGAATCATTTCTTCAAACGTCACCGTCGGTTCCCAGCCCAACTTGGCTTTGGCTTTTGCCGGATCGCCGATCAACAAATCCACATCGGCGGGGCGCATATCCGCCTCGTTCATAAAGACATAGCGTTCCCAATCCAAATCCACGCACTCGAACGCGATGCGGCAGAGATCGCGGATCGAATGCGTGCGCCCGGTCGCGACGACGTAATCGTCCGGCGCGTTTTGCTGCAGCATCAGATGCATCGCGCGCACGTAATCGGGCGCATAGCCCCAATCGCGTTTCGCATCCAGATTGCCCATCGGCAATTTTTCCGCCAGCCCCAGCGCGATCTTGGACGCGTGATACGTGACTTTGTGCGTGGAAAATTCGAGGCCACGTCTGGGAGATTCGTGGTTAAAAAGTATCCCTGAGACGGCAAACATATCGTACGACTCGCGGTAATTGACGGTGATCCAATGCCCGTACACTTTGGCGACGCCGTACGGACTGCGCGGATAAAAGGGCGTCGTCTCTTTCTGCGGCACTTCTTGCACCTTGCCAAACATTTCGGACGATGACGCTTGATAAAACCGAATTTGCGGATCCACGATGCGCACCGCTTCGAGCATGCGCGTTACGCCGAGCGCGGTAAATTCGCCGGTGAGCACCGGCTGCTTCCACGAGGTCGGCACAAAAGATTGCGCGGCAAGGTTGTACACCTCGCTGGGCTTGTGCTCGCGCAAAATGTCGATCAGCGAAACTTGATCGAGCAAATCGCCTTGCACAATCGTAATCTTGTCTTGAATGTCCTGGATGCGTTCAAAGTTAATCGTCGAAGTGCGGCGCACCATACCGACGACTTCGTAGCCCTGTTCCAAAAGATATTCGGCGAGATAACTGCCGTCTTGTCCGGTGATGCCGGTGATGAGTGCGGTCTTTTTTGCCATACGAATGTCTAGATGTTTGTCGGAGAATCCTCGTAGCATAGCGCCTTGTGCGCGTACGCCCACGAGG
>JACQGS010000106.1 GCA_016199405.1 Chloroflexota bacterium
CCTCAACGATACGCGCATCGGGTTGACGCTGAACGGCAAGAGTTTTCCGGCAACCGCGCCGATCCTCGCGAAAAAAGGCGAGCGCATTCGCGTCCGCTTCATGAATGAAGGTTTACTTTATCACCCGATGCACTTGCACGGCGGCTATATGCAAGTCGTCGCACAGGATGGCTGGGTTCTGCCGACGCCGCACATGCAAGACACGGTTGACATCGCGCCCGGACAGCGTTACGATGTGATCATCCAAATGGAGGAACCGGGCGTGTGGGCATTTCACTGCCACATTCTCACGCACGCGGAATCGCCGCACGGAATGTTTGGAATGGTGACGGCGATTGTAGTGCAATAGAAATGTTCAAGCATTTCCTCGTCCCGCTCGATGGCTCGAAACTCGCCGAAGCGATTCTGCCGATCGCGCAATCGCTCGCGGCGCGATTAAGCGCGCGCGTCACGCTGCTGCACGTTGTCGAAGCCGCCGCGCCGGCGACGATTCACGGCGACGCGCATTTGCTGAGCGCGTCGGAAGCCGAAACTTATCTCGCGCGAATCACGCGGCAGTTTCGAGATGCCGGCATCGGCACCGACGTGCACATTGACCGCGTCGAAGGGCGAAACGCGGCAAAAGCAATCTTCGCGCACGTGCCGGAATTCGGCGCGGATGTAGTTTTGCTCACGAGTCACGGGCGGGGCGCGCTGCGCGAAAAAGTTTTCGGCAGTATCGCGCTCCAAGTTTTGCAGAGCGAAAATGTGCCGGTCTTGATGGTGCGCTCGGAAATTTCGGGCGCGGCGGTAGAATTTCGCTTGAATAATATTCTCGTGCCGCTCGACAGCAGTCCGCTCTATGAGCCGGCATTAGACGTTGCGACGGGTCTCGCACAAATCTTCAACGCATCTTTGCATCTGCTCGTCGTCGTGCCAACTGCCAATTCGTTGACGCCAGAACGCGCGGCAACTGCGATGCTCTTGCCTTCCAGTACGCGCGCAATTCTCGATCTCGCCGAAAACGGCGCGGCGGAGTATCTGCAAGCGAAAAGCGAAAAGCTGAAAGTCAAAAGCGTGAACGCGTCGGCACGCGTCGAGCGCGGGGATGTCGTGGGGAAGATCGTCGAGGCGGCAGAACGCGCGCCATCGGATTTGATCGTGATGGCAACGCACGGACGCGCCGGGCTGGACGCGTTTTGGTCGGGCAGCATCGCACCGAAAGTTTTATCGCGCGTGCGCGCGCCGGTGTTGTTGTTGCGAGTGAAAGGCGAAGAGCCGTTGAGGTAGGGGCGTATGTGGATATATGAGTGAGTGACAATGTGGCATGCGTCAATTCTGGAATCAAGGAAAATCGCGGTTGGAATACTCCAACCGCGATTTCATTTTGTTTACACTACAGCCAACATCTCATCCTTTCGTTTGGGGACCGCGCGCGGCGATCTTCGGTGAGGCGACGGCGATTTTCGTTTGAGATGAACAATATGTCGGGTTCACGCGAAGGTCCGCCCGCGTAGAGTTTCATTTCAAATGGAGCGACCAATAGTTTTCCGACGCGAAAGAAATCCACAAACAAGCGCAAGATGGAGCCGAGAAATAAGACAATGTCTTGGTGTCTGTCTTTTGGCGGCATATGAACGATGACCTCCCCGTCCACCCATTCGGCGATGATGCTTTCATCCACCCACGCGAGGTATTCTTCATAGGTCATTCGCAGACCCTGACGCTCTTCGGGAATTGTTTGTGCTATTACATTGGGGACTGTCATACGCCAACCCTCTCTGCGCGGGATTGTAGCATAGCGATAATGGGGCGTCAAAAAAAGGCGATCGGGCAACTATCCTTCGGCTTCGCTCAGGACATGCTCTGGGTTGCCCCTAGATCTTATCTCACAAACGCACTCTGCGCCCACGCAATCGCGCCCGACGGAAAAATTCCGAGCGCGATCACACCGATTACCGCAATCAATAGCGCGATTCCAACCAGCGGCGCGATTTTCACACCGCGTTCCCAATCCGCGCTGCCATCGTGCATATACATTTCCACAATCGGGCGCGCGTAATAGTACATCGAGACAACGCTGTTCAAAACTCCGACGACTGCGAGCCACGTCCAACCATTTTCCACTGCCGAACCGAAAATCAAAAACTTGCCGATGAATCCCGCGAACGGCGGAAAGCCCGCGAGCGAAAGCAAACAAATCGCCAGAGCCGCCGCGACGCGCGGATGATCGCGCGCGACGCCGGCGAAATCAGAAATTTTCAAGCGTTCGCGTTCGCCGTCCGCGAGCGCGATGACCGCGCCGAACGCGCCGAGATTTGTAAAAGTGTAAGCGAGAATGTAGTAGAGACTGCTCGCCGTAGCAGTCTCCCCTACGACCAGCGCGATCAAAATATATCCCGCGTGTGCGATGCTCGAGTACGCGAGCATGCGTTTGATGTTCGATTGCAACAGCGCGGCGATGTTGCCGAGCGTCATCGTCAGCACCGCGATCACCGCGAGAATCGTGCGCCATTCGATCGCTTGCGGCGGAATCGCAAACACGAACACGCGAATGAACGCGCCGAACGCGGCAGCTTTGACCGCGACGCTCATAAACGCAGTGACCGGCGTCGGCGCGCCGTCGTACACGTCCGGTGTCCACCAATGAAACGGCACGAGCGCAACTTTGAACGCGAATCCGACAAGCAACAGCCCCGCGCCGATGAAGGCAAGAGAGTTTGAAGAGAGAGAGTGAGTAAGAGATTGAGAGTTGGATGAGAGACTGAGAGATTGAGAGATTTGTAAGAGATTTGTTGTTCCCGTCGCGCCGTAAATGAGCGCGATGCCGTAGAGGAAGAATGCGGACGAGAACGCACCGAGCAAAAAATATTTGACGCCCGCTTCGAGCGAATAGGAATTGTTGCGCTGAAACGCGGCGAGGATGTAGAGCGGCAGCGAAAGCAGTTCAAGTCCGAGAAAAATCACGATGAGGTCGGTTGCGGTTGCCATCAAAATCATTCCGGCAACCGCGGCGAGCAGCAGCACGTAATACTCGCCTTGCTCGATATTCTGCGCGCGCGCGAAATCCATCGCGAGCAGTACGCTCAAAGCCGCGCCGATGAGAATAGTGAGTGTAAGGAACAAGCCGAAATTATCCGCGGAGATCATTCCGCGAAACGCGGATGCGTTGCTGCCCCACAATGTGAAAGCGGCGAAAGATGCGAAAATCAAGCCGACTATGCTTAGGTAACCGAGCGTGCGTTTTTGTTCCGCGCGCGTGAACAGTTCCGCGACGAGAACAAGTATCGAAGTAATGGCGACGATTAGCACTGGTGCAATAATGCGGAGGTTGATGTCAGGAATGGAAATGGACATTTTGGATGTTTCGACTTCGTTCAGCACAAGTTTCGGAATGCGGATTATGGTCGTCGGGTTGTCATTCTGAGCGAAGCGAAGAATCTTATTGTTCGCTTCGGGACGACTCCCTCTGAAGGATGTTAATTTGAATTGGAGCAACAAGATTCTTCGGTCGCTTTTTTTGAATTCAAATCGCGACGCGATTTTTAGAGTCGCTCCCTCAGAATGACAGGCTACTTGAACCCACCCAGCAACTGCATCACACTCGCTTGAATCGGATCAAGGAACGTCGCGGGATAGACGCCAATCCAAACGATAAAGACCGCGAGCGCAACCAACAGCGCGATTTCGCGCGGCGATAAATCTCTCAATCTCTCATTCTCTTCCTTCGTCACCGGTCCCGCCATCGCGCGCTGATACATCCACAGCAAATAAATCGCGGACAGCACGACGCCGGTCGCGGCAAGCGCGGCGTACAGCGCGTTCGCGCGATACGCGCCGACGAGAATCAGAAACTCACCGACGAATCCGTTCAGCCCTGGCAATCCAACCGACGAAAACATCACGAGCAAAAAGAACGCCGCGAAGATCGGCATTGGTTTCGCGACGCCGCCGAAATCGGCGATGAGGCGCGTGTGGCGGCGCTCGTACAACATCCCGACGAGCAAGAAGAGCGCGCCGGTCGAGAGACCGTGATTCACCATTTGCAAAATGCCGCCGCTCATCCCTTGCGCGTTGAACGTGAACAAGCCAAGCATCACGAACCCCAAATGCGAGACCGACGAAAACGCGACGAGTGATTTGATGTCGCGCTGGACGATGGAAACCATCGCGCCGTAAATGATGCCGATGAGCGCGAGCGCGATGAGCAGCGGCGCGAAATCGCGCGCAGCGGACGGAAAGAGCGGGATCGCGAAGCGAATGAATCCGTACGTCCCCATCTTCAACAGCACGCCCGCGAGAATCACACTGCCCGCCGTCGGCGCTTCAACGTGCGCGTCGGGCAGCCACGTGTGAAATGGAAACATCGGCACTTTGATCGCGAACGCTAACGCGAATGCCGCGAAAAGAATCGGTTGCAGCGCGGGTGGGATCGGATTGCGCGTGATATCGGAAAGCGCGAAACTCAACACCCCCGTTTGATCGCGATGGATGAACACGAGCGCAAGAATCGCAACGAGCATCAGCGTCGAGCCGAACATCGTGAACAGAATGAATTTGATTGCCGCGTAGACGCGTCGCCCGTGCCCCCAAATGCCGATGAGGAGTGCCATCGGGATGAGCGTGAATTCCCAAAAAACGTAAAAGAGAAAAAGGTCGAGCGAAACGAAGACGCCAATCATCGCGGCTTCGAGCAAAAGAAAAAGAATGTGATACTCTTTCACGCGGTCGGTGATCGCGTTCCACGAGCCGCCAATCGCGATGATCATCAGAAACGTCGTCAGCATTACGAGCAGAATGCTCAGCCCGTCCACACCGACATAGTACGAAATGCCGAATTGCGGAATCCACGCGACGCGCTCGACGAATTGCAGATCGGAGGTCGCGCGAAAGGACGCGAAAAGGGAACACGAAAGCGCGAAAGACGCGAAAGTTGAAAAGAGCGCGAAAAGTTTGATCGCGCGCGCGTTTTGTCGCGGGATGAGCGCGAGGATGAGCGCGGAGATTAGAGGGATTGAGAGAAGAAGAGAGATTACGTTATTCATTCGACGTTTTCAAATTGCGTTTTGAGAACCACAATTCCTCATCCGCGAGCCACATGTCGTTAGTAGTCTTGGCGTTTGGGTTGTCGCGGTCGTACGCCCACCGCGACGGATTCTCGGCGATGTATTCGCGGATGCGATTGCATTCGCGTTCGTGGCGGACGATGTGCTCGTAATAGTTTCTCAGCCAGATCGTCGCGCCGCGTGTTTTGCGGATCGTGTTGATGCGGCGCGTGGTGATAGATTTGAAGTTACCAACGATTGCACCCAGCGCACCGGGTGGGACGCCGCGCGCGGGTTCACGTGATAGGGGCGAGGCATCTGCGCGCGCGATGTGCTGTAAGGGCGAGGCATTCGTCAGAACAAGATACCCACAAGACCAAGGTTGGTATATACCGGCCAAGACTTCAAAAGACCTTGATGTGACGAATGCCTCGCCCCTACGCGGACCGCGCGCGTCATCTCATCAACAACCACGCGATCACCACCACCGTCCCCACCAACATCGCGAGCGCGTACGCGCGCGCATAGCCGGTTTGCGCGGCGCGCAGAACGCGCGAGGTTGCTGCAAACGCGCGCCCGATGCCGTTCGCCGCGCCGTCAATGATTTTCACATCCACGAATTCCCACAAGAACTGCGCGAGACGATGACCCGGCTGCACAAACAACGCGCTGTAGATTTCGTCCACGTAGTATTTGTTCCAGAGCAATTGATACACCCGCGGAAAGCGTTGCGTGAGCCGCGCCGGAATTTCGGGACGCGCGATGTAAAACCAATACGCGACGCCGATGCCGATCAGCCCCACCGCGACCGACGCGGCGATCAGAAACCATTCGAGCGCGGGCGCGATTGGCGCATGCGACTCGCCAAAGACGGGCGAGAAAAATCTTTCAAGCCAATTACTGCCGATGACGCTTGGCAAGCCGACAAAACCGGCGATGACTGCAAAGAACGCGAGAATGATGACAGGCAAAACCATCGTTGCCGGAGATTCGTGGGGAAAGTGTGACTTGGGACTTGGGACTATGGACTCGGGACTCTGGACATCCTCCCGCATTTTCATTGGCACTTTGGTGCTCGATTCCGCCCAACGCGGCGCGCCGTGAAACGTGAGAATGACCGCGCGGAAAATGTAGAACGCGGTGAGCATCGCGGTCAGCAAGCCCATCGCCCATAAAACGTAATGCCCCGACTCGAACGCGCTCGCGAGAATTTCGTCTTTGCTGAAAAAGCCGGACAAGAATGGAAAGCCGGCAAGCGCGAGCGCGCCCGCGACAAACGTCGCGTACGTCCAGCGCATTTTGTCGCGCAAGCCGCCAAGATAGCGCATATCAATCACATCGCGCATCGCATGCATCACGCTTCCCGCGCCGAGAAAGAGCAACGCTTTGAAAAACGCATGCGTCATCAGATGGAAAATACCGGCGCCGTAAGCCGCGACGCCGACACCAAGAAACATATAGCCGAGTTGCGAGATCGTCGAGTACGCGAGCACGCGTTTCAAATCCACCTGCGTCAGCGCAATCGTCGCGGCGAAAAGCGCGGTCACCGCACCGACTGTTGCCACGAGTTCGGATGTGAATGGCGCGAGCGAAAAGAGCGCGTGCGAGCGCGCGACCATGTAGACGCCGGCGGTCACCATCGTTGCGGCATGAATCAGCGCGCTGACCGGCGTCGGACCTTCCATCGCGTCGGGAAGCCAAACGTGGAGCGGAAGTTGCGCGGATTTTCCAATCGCGCCGGCGAAGAGGAGAAGAGTAATTAAGGTAAGAAGAGATTGAGAGGTTTCTGGCGCGCGTGAAAAAACATCGGCATAGTCAAGCGAGCCGAAGGTGAGAAAAATGAGAATGACGCCGAGACCGAAGCCGAAATCGCCGATGCGCGTCGTGATGAATGCTTTTTTGCCCGCCGCCGCGGCGGCGGGTTTGTGAAACCAAAACGAAATCAAAAGATACGAGCACAGCCCGACGAGTTCCCAGCCGACGTAGAGGAGCAAATAATTATTCGCGAGAACGAGGACGAGCATCGAAAAGACAAAGAGGTTGAGATAGGTAAAGAATCTTCCATAGCCCTCGCCGTGCGCCATGTAGCCGAGAGAATAAACGTGAATGAGAAAGCCGACGCCGGTGACGACGAGCAGCATCAGCGCGGAAAGCGGATCAAGGAGAAACGCGATGTCAACTTTGAAATCGCCGGCGAATATCCACGAATAAACGAATACGTTGATGACGCGGTGGTGTTCGTCCGCGTTGAGCAAGGCAAGGAACGCAAGCGCGGAAAAGACAAACGACAAACCGACCGACGCGCACGCGATTAGACCAACGACCGCGCGCGGTAGTTTACGCGAGAAGATGACGTTGATGAACGCGCCCGCAAGTGGGAGCGCGGGGATGAGCCAAAGATAGTTGATCAAGTCGCAGATTTCCTTGTCAGATCAAATGTTGGATTTCTCTCAAATCTTGTGGTTTGATTTTGTATTCCTTTTCCGGTCTCAGTGTGCTATTCACGAAAAGTTACTTCAACTCCCGATGATTCTGCATAGTTGATGACTGCATGTTTGAGAGATTGACTGATTCTATGTTTTCTAAGATCCAAAACAACCTTGCCAGCGCCAATTACCGTCGTCTCCAGTGGCCAGCCAGCAGCAGAAAAATTACCATTCAACTTCTCAACGAATTCCGTTTCGCGTCCCGATGGTTTTGGAGAATCGAATGATTCAGAAACATGACGGAGGTCTTGAATCCTTGTTAATGATCGAATAATAAGATCGATCTTCTCTTCGATGCTTGAATTCGCCAGTATATCGCCCCTAGTAGTCAATCCGAAATATTTCCAAAGAGGGTTTCTGTTTTTACTATTGCTTATGGTTTCAAGCAAGTGCTCGCTCAGTCTTTCGATTTGATTCACAAGCGTCCAAGGGGTTAGTGAGCCATCGTAGGTGTGATGATTGATCAGGGCTGTGTCAAACGGAACCCGTTGCGTCAAGTGGTCTTTTACAAGCGCCACTGGTTTGTCAATCGCAGTCCGAATACCAAGCTCAAAGAAAACATTTGGGTTGAGGCATGTCATATCGCATAGAATTAAATCAGCCGTTTCCAGATTACGAATTATTTCAGCATGGATAACGTCTGCCCCAGTTGCCATTGGAGGTATTGGAAGGTAACCAATTCTCTCAACAGCAAGGATGAAGATATGTTCAAGAACATGCCGAAAATGTTCTGCGTCTCCAGAATAATGTGGCACCAATTCGGTTGGCGTTGAAATCGGCATTATGATGAAACAGGTAGGTTTATCAGACATTATTTCACTTCATCGCGCAAAGACTTTCGTTGAAACGAACGGCTTTCTTGCTGCAAATAAACCTGCTTCGCAGGTTTCGCGTTCAATCGGCGTCGGTTTCTAACCGATCGCGACGCACGTTGCTTCCACAACGCCGCGCGGTAAATCGCACGGCTCAACAGGTGCAAGCCCGATAAATCGGGCTGAATTGCGCGCAACACGCTTCAGCGTGTTTCCACCTCATTGAGGACGGCGATTTCATCGCCTGACTTATCATCCGTTTATTCGTGCCCATTCGTAGACTATCCCTTCAACGAATTCGCCTCATCCACGTTCACGGTCGCGCGCGCGCGGAACATCGCGACGATGATCGCCAAGCCAATCGCAACCTCTGCCGCCGCGACTGTCAGCACCAGAAACACAAACACCTGCCCATCGAGATTGCCGAGATAACGCGAGAACGCGACAAACGACAAATTCACCGCGTTCAGCATCAACTCGATGCTCATGAATAGAATCAGTGGATTGCGGCGGATCAAGACGCCGATCGCGCCGATGGAGAAAAGAATCGCGCTGAGAACAAGAAAATGATTGAGGGACATGTTTCAAGTCGCAGGTTTCAGGTTTCAGGTTGCAAATTAAAAGTTGGCTGGCGGGACCGCGCTTCCAACTTCTAACCTCCAATTTCTATCTTCTACTTCACTGGAACGACCCCCACCCACACCAGCGCGTCGACCACTTGAATGTTCGCGCCTTTCCAATCCACAAACATCCGAATGTGATAAATGCCGGGCTGGGCATTGCGGTCGAACGGCACGTTGACGCGAAAACGTGATTGCGAATCGAGCGGCGCGCGCAGCGCGATCGTGAATTTTGCCGGCGATGCGTACGTGCTCGTCTTTTTCAGTTCATCGATAGACATTGCGCGCGGCACCGGCTCGTACGCGAGATTGATGAGCGGATTGCTGACGCCGGGCAGCAGCCGCCCCGAAACGACGAGCGTTTCGCCGGGCAACGCGGTCTCGCGCAGCGCGTCGAGTTCGACGTAATGATTCAAAAATTCTTGCGCGACGCGAAACTCGCCGTCCTTGGGATTGTACGCGATGCCAATGCCGACGTGCGTATGCTCCGGGCGCAAAATATTCGCGCGATGACCGGGGCTGTTCATCAGCGACACTTCTGCCTCGCGCACATAGCGCGCGAAATCATCCACCGGTACCGGCGCGCCGGTCGTATACCGCTGAAAGTACGAGTACAC
>JACQGS010000102.1 GCA_016199405.1 Chloroflexota bacterium
CTGAAAAGCGGCGTTAGAGAACGCCTGCCCCTTCAAATCTACGCCTGCCCCTTCAAATCTGTGATGGACTGAGACTCGGCGCGCCAGATCGTTCGTTACGCCGGTGTACAAAACTGTATTGTGCTTGTTCGTCATGATGTAAACGTAGCCGGACTCGTTCATGGTTGAACCTTGGGGATTGCTTCAAATGCATCTTGGGGATTGCTTCGGCACAAAACGCCTCGCAATGACGGTGAGCGATTACGCTTGATTCAGCACGGTCATGAATGCCTCCACCGCCACCGGCTCAAAATGCGTGCCGCTCTGCGACCGGATGAATTCGATTGCTTTTTCTTTCGACCATGCCGCGCGATACGGGCGCTCCGAGATCAACGCGTCGTACACATCCACGACCGCGAACATTCTCGCCGCGAGCGGAATCTGCTCGCCTTTCAAGCCGCGCGGATAGCCGGTGCCGTCCCATTTTTCGTGATGACAGTACGGAATGTCGAGCGCGGGTTTGAGATACGCAATCGGCAAAAGCAAAGCGTGGGCGTAGCCGGGATGCTTGCGCATTTGTTGCCATTCTTCATCCGTCAATTTGCCCGGCTTGAGCAAGATCCCATCGGGCACGCCCATTTTGCCGATGTCGTGCAAAAGCGCGCCGCGGCGCGCGTGGACGATTTCGCTCTCGCGGATGCCCGCCGCGCGCAGGAGCCGCATTGCCATTTCCGTCACGCGTTGAGTATGCCCTTCGGTTTCCTTGTCGCGCAAATCCATCGCGCGCGACCAACCTTCAATCGTCGTATCGTACGCCAGCCATAGGTCGGTGTTCGAGCGTTGCAAGTTTTGGAACAAATTGGCATTGTCGATCGCAATCGCGGATTGCCCTGCCAGCGCTTGAAGAAAATCTTGCCAGTCCGGGTCGGGATTCAACGGCGCGCGATGCAGAATTTCCAGAACGCCTTTGACCTCGCCTTTGACGACGAGCGGGGTAGCGACACACGAAACAAAATCTTCGGTTTTGAACATCTCGACGCGCGGGATCGTTTCTCCGGCGGCGCGGAGGTCGGGAATGAAGACAGTCTTGCGTTCCATCGCCGCGCGGCCGGCGATTCCTTCTCCCACGCGCAGTTGCGAATGTTCGATCTCGCGCGTGCGGAAACCGCGGCTCGCTGCATATTCCAGCACATGCATATGGGGATTCATCAGTAACACGGCTGACGCGTCCACCTTGAGCTGTTGCTTCACTTGCTCCAGAATAACGTCCAGCGTCACGCGCAAATCGAGACTATTACTGATTGCCACGTCGATCGCGCGCAGAGACACCAAACGTTTCAAACGCTGGCGGGTTTCCTCAAACAGCCGCGCGGTTTCCATCGCCACCGAGATTTGATTCGCGAACAGAATCAGCAGCCGCTCGTCCTGCGGCGTGAACGCATTGACCCGCACATGCGTCACGCTGAGGACTCCGCGCAGTTCTTGCTCGTGGATAATCGGTACCCACAGCGCCGAACGGGTCGCGGAGTCAAAGCGAATCCAGCGTGAATCCGTCGTCACATCGGGGATGTACAAGGGGATGCGCTGCTGCGCGACCCAACCGACCAGACCGTGCTCTTCGCCGGCAGGAAAAATATGCTTCTCCATTTCCGCCAAATCCGCCGGTTCAAGTCCCAAACCAATTTCAAGGCGCAATTCGTCCCGCGTCGGGTCATAGCGGAGGAAGGACGCGCTGTCTGCGCGCAACGCTTTCATTGCGATCTTGCATAGGAATTTCAACTGTTGCTGCGAGTCGAGCACGCGATTCAAGGTCAGCCCCGCGTCGTACAGCAACGCCAGTTGTTCCGCGCGCTGGCGCGTTTCTTCGAGCAGGCGCGCGTTGTGCACCGCGCTTGCCGCCGGGCTTGCAAAAAGAGACAAAAGCCGCAAATCGGCTTGGCTATATTTCCGGCGCGACTCGCCGAGTTCGGTCACCGCGAGGACTCCAATGAGATTGCCGCCGTAGAGCATCGGCACTTCGGCAACCGCGCGGAGAGGTACGCCTTCGAAAAGGGAAGAACGAGATTCCCACGTTTGATAGTCGTCTACGATTTGCGGTTCGCGCGATTGCGCGACGCGCCCCGCCATCCCTTCGCCCATCTTCAATCGCGCGCCGATCGGGAATGGATATTCTGTTTTCACCGTCAATTCAAGCTCGTCGCTCGCTGAATCGTACAAATACATCGTCGCGCTGTTACTCTTGAGGAGTTTCGCGGCGTTGTCCGCGATGGTCTGGAGCAACGCCGACAATTCGTATTGGGCGGAGAGATTGAGCGCCGTTTCGTACAGCGCGGCAAATTCCTCCGCGCGGCGTTTGATTTCTTCTTCCGCGCGCTTGCGCTCGGTGATGTCGCGAACGATGCCGAGAATGGCGATCCCGCCGCGCTCATCTTGGAGCAACCCGCTGGTGCCTTCCATGTAGCAATATGCGCCTGACTTCATCCGAATGCGAATCTCGGTAGGTGGCAGGACTTCGCCTTGCAGGGTACGCTGAATCCGTTCGGCTAGCGCAGGAATATCGTCAGAATAAATCAGCGAGGCAAAAGGTTGTCCCAGCCACTCAGAGCGCGGCCAGCCGGTGACGCTTTCAAAGGCGGCATTGATGGACAGGATGTTGCCTTCCACGCTCACCGTGTAGATGATGTCGGTGGCGCTCTCCACCACAGTGTGATAGCGGGCTTCGCTTTCGCGCAACGCCTCCTCCGCGTGTTTGCGTTCAGTCTCATCGCGATAATTCGCCACGAGCGCGCCGACACTTGGCTCGGCGAGGAGATTGGTGCCGATTCCGTCAACCCATCGCCACGAACCGTCCTTGTGCCGAAAGCGAACTTGTAATGGCATGCTGTTGCCCGGCTTTTCACGGAGGGAAGCGAAGATTTGGTACGCGCATCCCACATCGTCGGGATGCATTCCATCAAACGTGTTGCGCCCGATCATTTCTTCGGGAGTAGTCCCCACAATCCGCGCCGCCGCCGGACTGGCATACAAAATTGTGCCATCGGGATTAGCAAGCGCGATCGCATCCACACTTTTTTCAATCAGCGCGCGGAATCGTTTTTCGCTTGCTTCGAGTGCCGCACTTTTCTCTCGCAATCCTTCATTGGCGTGTACGAGTTCGATATGCTTTTCTTCAATTTTACGAATCAGGCGCTCGCTGTACTCCTTCATCACCTCGCTTTGTTTCTTGCGCCGGCGCGGTACCACGCGGCGGGACCGCTTTCTCAGCATGATTTCGTGGAGCGCGTCGAGAATCACCTGTGTCTGCGCCGGTTTTTTGACGTAGCGATCCGCGCCGGCGTCGTGCGCCAGTTTCTCATCGCCGGGCGAAGTGTAAGTGGCGGTATAGATGATGACCGGCAAGCGTTGCAGTTTTTTGATTTTGCGGATTTCAATGCACAGCCCATAGCCATCGAGACTCGGCATCAATATATCGGAGATGAGCGCGTCGAAAGGTTCGCTCTTCAAAAGTTCGAGCGCGCGTTTGCCATCTTCGGCTTCGCGGAGCGTGTGTCCTTCGGCTTGGAGTTGGACTCGCAATAATTTTCGGTTCGTCGCGTTATCGTCCACAATCAGAATTTTCATTTCGATTTCTTCTGGAATAGTTCATCAATTTCTGCAGGCAATTCGCGCGTGCTGATCGGTTTGACCAGGAACGCGTCGCATCCCGCCGCCAAGGCATCTTCGCGTTTAAAGCGATCGGGGTACGCCGTGACGGCGACGAGGAGAATGTCTTTGGTGGCAGGATTGGATTTGATTTGCCGCGCGAGCGTCAGCCCGTCTTCATCCGGCAGCGCAAGGTCGAGCAATATCACGTCCGGTTTTTCGCGTTCGATCTCTAGCAAGCCCTTGCGCGCGGTTTCTGCATCGCGCACCGCGTTCCCTTCCACTGTCAAAACCACGTGCGCCAGTTTCAAACTGGTCGGTTCGTCTTCAATCACGAGGATGTTCATTTTCCAAAAATCCTTTCACCTGTTGCGAAAATTGCCGCGTGTCAATCGGTTTCGCGATGTAACCATCGCAACCGGCGGCGTACGCTTTTTGCTCGTCACCTTTCATCGCAAACGCGGTCAGCGCCACGATCACGATATCTTTCGTTTGCGGATCGCCTTTCAATTTACGGGTGAGCGCAAGCCCATCCATTCCCGGCATTGCAATATCCATAAGGATCAGGACGGGCTTGGCGCGTTGAATCGACGCGAGCGCTTGGTCGGCGTTGCCCGCTTCGTCCACCCGAAAATCATCCGCTTTTAAAACGCTGGCGGCAAGTTTGAGATTGATCGGATTGTCATCTACGATCAAAACAAGCGAATTCATTCGTCGCTTTTTCCCGGCAGAGATTGGGGCAGAATCACCGTGAAGGTCGTCCCTTTTCCAAACGTACTTTCGACGTTGATCGTACCCTTGTGAAGTTCGACCAATTTTTTCGTGAGGGCGAGTCCTAAACCGGTTCCACCATAGCGGCGCGCCAGGCTGGAATCCAACTGTTGAAATTCTTTGAACAACTTGGGCATATCTTCCGTTTTGATGCCAATGCCGGTGTCTTTCACTTGGACACTGATCCAAGTTTTGTCGTGCGGCGCGACCCTCACGTAGACCTGCCCGCTATCGTCGGTGAACTTGACCGCGTTGGAGAGCAAGTTGTAGAGAATTTGTTTGAACTTTTGTTGATCGAGATTGACTTGATCCGCCTGCGGCGAAATCTCGCGCGCAATTGCGATCCGTTTCTTCTTTGCCAGCGCGTTGACTACCGAAACCACTTCGTCCAACGCCTTGCGCACCGTGAACGGCTCCGCCAGTAATTCCATTTTACCGGCTTCCACTTTGGATAAATCGAGCACGTCGTTGATGAGTTGCAAGAGATGTTGACCGCTGTTGAGAATGTCTTGCAGAAATTCTTTTTGCTGGTCATTCAAACCGCCGGCTTTTCCATCCGTCAAAAATTCAGAAAAGCCGATGATGCCATTGAGCGGCGTGCGCAACTCGTGCGACATATTGGCGAGAAATTCGCTCTTGGCGCGGTTCGCTTCCTCCAAGGAGCGTTCAAAGCGCCGCCGTTCCGTCACATCGCGCGCGGCGGCAAACACGCCCAAGACGTTGCCCTTGTCATCGCGATAGAGCGAGGCGTTGTACAACACTTCGGTGATGCGCCCATTCTGATGCCGAATCGCCAGTGGATAATCGCGCACCAATCCTTCTTTGAAGACTTGCTGATAGCCGGCGCGGGCTTTCTCCGGTTCGATAAAATAATCGGAAAAGTCAGTGCCAATCAATTCTGCCCGCGGCACGCCGGTGACTTGAACGGACGCGGCATTCACATCTGTAATTTTGCCTTCGGCGCTGATCGTGACCAACGGATCGAGCGAGGCTTCAATCAAGGAACGCGCGTATTGCGATGCCTGTTGGAGCGCGGTAATATCACGCGCCGCCGCAAACACACCCAACACCTTGCCCTTGTCGTCGCGATAAATGCTCGCGTTATACCGAACGTCCGCGATTTTGCCATTGCGATGTCGGATCGCGAGGGGATAATCGCGCACCAGTCCTTCTTTAAAGACTTGCTCATAGCCCGCACGCGCTTTGTCCGGCTCGGTAAAATAATCGGAAAAATCGGTGCCGATCAATTCTTCGCGCGGCACGCCCGTCGCTTGCACCGAGGCGTCATTCACGTCTGTGATTTTCCCATCCACGCTAATGGTGACGAGCGGGTCGAGCGAGGCTTCGATCAAACTGCGCGCATAGTACGTGGCGGCGCGTTGCAATTCTTCCGCCATTTTTCTTTGGGTGATGTCACGCGCGGCGGCGAACACGCCCAAGACGTTCCCGTTTCCATCGCGATACACCGAGGCGTTATACAAAACATCCGTGATGCGCCCGGTCGAATGGCGAAGGGCGAGGGGATAATCGCGCACGTAACCCTGTTGGAACACTTGGCGATAACCTTCGCGCGCGCGCTCCGGTTCCGTGAAATAATCGGAGAAATCCGTGCCGATCAACTGTTGACGCGGCACGCCGGTCACGAGTTCGGTGCCTTGATTCACGTCCGTAATTTTTCCGTCCGCGCTGATCGTCACCAATGGATCGAGCGATGCCTCGATCAAACTGCGCGCGTACGCCGATGCGCCGCGCACGCGCATTTCCGCGCGATTGCGTTCCGTCACATCGCGCGCGGCGGCAAACACGCCCAAGAC
>JACQGS010000100.1 GCA_016199405.1 Chloroflexota bacterium
GGATGAGGGATGAGGGATGAGGGATGAAGAATTCATTGTTACATCCTTCTGCCTTCCGCCTTCATCCTTTGATTGCCCAACCTGTGTATCTATCAATCTCTTAAACCGCCGGCGCAATACTTCTTGCAAACTGGCAAAATCGTCCGCGCCTTCGACCGTGCGAATTTTGAATTTGCGATAATCGCTTTTCTTCGCCGCGCCGCGCTCAAACACCACCATCGCGCCGACGGAGTTGGTGCCTTGCGTGTTCGAAATATCGTAGCACTCCATGCGCAACGGCGGATTCTGCAAGCCGAGCGTTTCTTGCAAATCCGCAACCGCGCTCATTTGCTTCGTCTCGTCGGCGAGCCATTGCGCTTGCAACCCATTCAACGTGATGCGCGCGTTCTCCGCCGCCATCTCCATCAGCTCTTGGCTTTGCCCCGCGTGCGGCACTTGGAAAGTCACCGTTTGCCCGCGCCGGTTTTTGAGCCACGAGGAGATAATCTGCGCTTCGTCGAGTCGTTCCGGCAACAAAATTTCCGGCGGCACGAACGCGGCTTCATCGTAAAATTGTTTGACGAACGAAGAAAGGACTTGCTCTTCGCTTTCGCCTTCAGTGCCTTCCAATACAAAATATTCGCGCCCCAGCAATTTGCCGCTCCGCACAAAGAATACTTGGACGCACGCATCGCCGTCGTCGCGCGCGAACGCAATCACATCCTGATCGATCGGCACGAGCGACGTGACTTTTTGATGCTCGGTCACGCGCGCGAGCGCCTGCAGTTGATCGCGATAACGCGCCGCGCGCTCGTATTCGAGACGTTCCGCCGACTCGTCCAATTTGGCGCGGAGCGATTCCGTGACTTGCTCCGATTTGCCTTCTAGAAATTGACACAGCCGGTCAATCATCGCGCGATATTCTTCGCGCGTTGCCGCGCCGATGCACGGCGCGAGGCACAAGCCGATGTCGTAATAGAGGCAGGCGCGTTTGTCGTTGCCGGTAATATCGCGGTCGCAGGTGAGGTACGGGAAAATTTTGCGGAGCGTGTCCATCGTTTCGTGCACCGCCCACACCGCGGTGAACGGACCGAAATAACGCGAGCCGTCCGTTTCCATTCGCCGCGTGACGTACACCTTGGGGAACGGCTCGTGCCAGGTGACTTTGATGTACGGATAGCGTTTATCGTCTTTGAGCCGCACGTTGAAATGCGGCTTGTGTTTTTTGATGAGGTTGCATTCGAGAACGAGCGCTTCGAGTTCGGTGTCGGTGACGATGAAATCCAGATCGCGAATGCGCTCGACGAGCCGCCAAACTTTGGGCTCTTGGCTCTGCGGCGAGTGAAAGTACGAGCGCACGCGATTGCGCAGATTGATCGCTTTGCCGACATAAATAATTTCGCCGCGCGCGTCTTTCATCAGATAGACGCCGGGGTTCGTTGGCAGCGTATTGAGTTTTTGCTGGATTTCGGGCAGAGGTTCGAAGGTCATTCTAATTCTTCGCGCGCTTTCTGATCCAGAAATTTCGCGAAGGTCAGCATTTCATTACAAATTTGTTCGTATGCGCTTGTCGTTTTGTCCAGCAAGTCTTCTACCTTCACGGGTATCAAGTTGAATGTATAGACATTACGAATCAGATGACGGAAACGTCGGAGCTCATCCAGCAAATCAAGCGTTTCAGTTGAAATCACAGCTGGACGGATGCCTGAAATTTCTCTCGCCATTCGATCAAGCAACTCTCGATGCCATTCCGAACTTTGTGGCTTGCTGCCGTCAACGACATTCGCAGTGAGTTCGAACAAGCGCTCTAGACCCGAATAGAATCCGTGAAGATTCAATGCCGCGCCGTCCATATACATATCGTCCGATGAGATTCTGGAACGATTGGATTCTTCCTCTGCCCGCTGCAATACTTTATGCATATCTTTCAATTCAGAGCGAATGCGTTCGGCAAGTTCGATCAGTGCTTTATTCATACCTCAATCCCCTCCTTCTTTATTGAGGTGCGGATAGAGGGAAAGCATTTTTGGGGATCTACCAAGTTCACATCGAACCCGGAAGCGATTCTTTCAACCACTCCGAACGCTTCGAGAAAATCTTGCGGATCAATTCCCCAGACTGCCAAATCAATATCCGACAGCGGCGAGTACCACAATTGATGCGCAAGCGAACCAAAGACGACGACGCGCTTGGCGCCGAATTGCTCGCGCAGTATGCGCGCCGCTTGGCGCACAACGTTCATGGCGCGCAATCGCAATCGCTTGGGCCAGCGGCGCGGGCGGCGGCGCTGCGGAAAATATTCTTTCCAGCCATCGGGACCAAGTTCGAGCGCGGTCTTCGCCGCATGGATCGTCCCATCCGAGGGCTTGCGGGCGACGGCTGCGCGCGGAGTTTGATTCCTCGCACGCGCCGCCACTCGCTTCCGTTGCGTGAGTTTCGGTCTGGGCTTCGTTTTGCCCAAGTATTTTTTCCATCCTTCGGGACCAAGTTCAAGCGCGGTCTTTGCCATAACAAACCCTCTTGCTTTGGTGATGCTGAAATTATACCACAAAACGAGGATGCCAAGATAGCATCCTCGTTTCTTGCTCCAACATTACTAATCGCCGAGCGCGGCTCGGCGACCAACCAATTCTACGGCGCCGCAAATTTCATCTCGACCGAAACGCTGATTTCCAATTCGCCGGTTTCGAGCGGCGCGCTCGCGGCTTCTGCCGCAAGCGCGGTCCGAAAAACGGGCCGCGGCGACGCGCTGGTTTCGCTAATGCTCAACACTTTGCCGAGTTGAACCGTTGCCGCTTGCGCGAGTTGCTTTGCTTTTTCCGTCGCGTCTTTGACCGCTGCCGCGCGCGCTTGCTGTTGATACGGTGTCGGATCGCCGATGCTGAACGATACGCCGTAAATCTTATTCGCGCCGGCAACTACGGCGGCATCTAAAATTTTGCCGGCATCCGCGATCTTGCGAATCGTCACTTGCAATGTGTTGCTGACGCGATAACCGGTAATTGTCGGCGTTTCGCCGGTGCGCGGCTGCGACGTAATCGGCTGAACGCTGTACTGCGTCGTTTGAATGTCGTTGTCGGCGACGCCAAAACTTTTGATGCGCTCAATCAACGCGCTCGCTTTTTGATTCGCTTGCGCGGTCGCGTCCGCGAGCGTCGCGGTGGTGACTTCGACGCCGATGCTGGCTTGCGCGATGTCCGGCTTGGCGCGCACTCTGCCGGTGCCGGAGACAAAAACTCCGGCGTCCGCGGTTACGCTTTGCGCGCTCGTTGCCGCGTTCAGTGCGATGGGCGCGACGCGCGGCGACGCCGCGAGGTAGGCGACCAGAATCGCGCCGATCAAGAGCGCGAGCACGGCGATGGCTAGGATAATTCGATTTTGCATTGTCCCTCCTTTGAGTTGGGCAGTCTGCTGACAGCCCAGAACGGACAAGACTGCCCGCTCCACAACAAAGACGCCGCGTCGCGCCGAAAAGTTCCGCGCGCTACTCCGTGCGCGGAATCAATACGCGCCACATAATTATGACCAGAATCAGCGCGATGATCAAGCCGATAATGACCGGCGCGAGAATCGCGGAGAAAGAAAGCGCGGTCGACGCGATATCTTCGCCGACGCTGACGAACGCATTGCCGATGCCCCCCGTCGTCGTGGTCACGACCGGGCGCGCGGCGGATTTCACCGCATGGACGCCAAACGCGAGAATCAGTCCGAGAATGGCGGCGAACGCCGGATGAAGATCGGTGATCGCGTTCGCGCTGGCGGCAAAGAGAATCGCGCCGGCGGTTGGTCGGATAAACGTTTGGACGAGATCGTTGAGCGTGTCGGCGGCGGGAATTTTGTCGACGACGATTTCGACGGCGAGCAAAATGACGAGCGCGCCGATGACCCATTCGTTCGTGAGAATATCGAACGGCGGGCTCAGTTTGAGGAGCGTGGTGAAGCGCGCCGTCAGCGCGACGATGAGGAGCGGAATGTACGCGTTCAAACCGGACGCCGTCGCGAGTCCGAACGCGGTGAGGAGTTGGGAAATTATGGCAAGCATTGCAGCCAGAATTATAGCACAAAAAAACGAGGGCGCATGGCGCGCCCTCGTCGGTTTTGAATTCGTTTGGCTTACGCCATCGCCGGCGATTGCATCGCGGCGCCTTGGCTATTGCGCCACAACTGACCAAAGAGATGCGCGTACACCATCGTCGACCAAAAATACGTAAAGACCACGCCGACGATGCAGAGAATCACGCCAAAGCCGGCAACAAATCCGGCGACCCAGCCCAAGAGCAACGCGATCACATAGTTACTCACATTGTTCTTGATGAAATCGAAATTGCCGCGGAAATCCCAGAAGACCGCGAGCTGATTTTCGGACATCGCAAAACGCGTCAGCGCGGCGGGCAGCGTGATGCCGGCAAAGAGCGAGAAAATAATCGTCAAACAATTGCCGCAAATACTCAGAATGCCCAGCATTCCGGCAAAGGCATCGCCCCCGCGCGAATTGCCGCTGGCAAGCCCAATTCCAAGCGTGAGGACAAACAAACAACATTGCAACAGGATCACCGGCAGAAAATAGACCAGCGCGCCGATGAAGCCGTACAACCCTTTCATGAAATGATTGCCAAAGTCGCTCCACTCCGGCATTGGTGTTGGATTGCTGTCCGCAACGTTGCGCGTCGTATTCAACGCGTAACCGAGCGCCGCAAAATTGACAATCGGAATGAACGAAACCACTCCTCCAATGAGCACTTTCATGATCCATTTCGGATCGTCGAGCACATGCGTAAACGCCTTGCCGATGTCCATGATTTTTTCTCCTCTTGGAAAATCTTGTTGAGATTATAGCAGATGTTTGCCGCAGGCGCAACCGGAAATTGGGTTCACGTGGAATCTGTCATTGAATTGACATCTGGAAGCCAATTCTTGCCGCCCCTATCGCGCTCGCCCGCCGCGTTCGTTTGACAGCGTACGTCCCCCGCACACGAATTGGCACGCACACAAGTCACATTAGTTGGCATGCGCCAAAGCCAATGCTATAATGCCGCTGAAGTCAAACTTGGAGATCACGATGCCCCTCACGCGCGAACAAGTCCAGCACATCGCCGAACTCGCGAAACTCAAACTGACCGACGCAGAAATTGAAAAAATGACCGCGCAACTCTCCGCGATTCTCGATCATGCCGCGCGGCTGAACGAACTCGACACCGACATGATTCCGCCGACCGCGAGCGTCGTGCCGCTGCAAAACGTGATGCGCGCGGATGAAGTTGCGCCGTCGATGCCGCGCGCGGACGTGCTCGCCAACGCGCCGGATAAAGATTCGCAAGGCGAGTTTTTCAAGGTGAATGCGATTCTCAGAGAGTAGACGAGTGGCAAGGGACAGGTGGGACAATGGCAAAAGGGAACACTCGCAAGCCGCACAAAAGCCGTGAACGCCGCGCAAACTATCGCGCCCCGCGCCCCGCGCTGACGCGGAGTGAACAACGCGCGCTCGCCGATTTTCGCGCGCGCTTGAAAAGCATTTTGCCGGCAGGCGCATTGCAAAGTCTGATTCTGTACGGGTCCAAGGCGCGCGGCGAAGCGCATCCTTATTCAGATGTGGATTTGTTATTGGTGCACAACCAGGAGCCAGAGCAAGCCAAAGATGCAATCTTTGAGGCGGAATTGGAAACCGCAAGTCAGTTCGACCCAGCGCATCCACCTGATTTGCAGACATTAATTATGACCCGCGCGGAGTTAGATGAGGCAAGCGCCCAAGGACTACCACTGTTGCAGAATATTGCGCGTGAAGGCATCGTGTTGGAAGGAGCGCCCGTTATGCCAGAGAAAATGGATCGCGAGTATTATGCTTCGGATTATATTGCGAAAGCCAAACGAACACTCAAATCGGCTCGCGGCATCTTAGCCGATGGCGATATTAACAACCCGATTGCAATGGCATTCTTTATCTATGAAGCAGCCGCGCGCGCGGGACTAATTGCGAAAGACATCGCGCCGCAATCGCACACGGGCACGTTAAACCTTTTCAGCCAGCATTTCGTCAAGCCGGGTTTGGTGGACAAGAAATTCGGTGCGCGTTTCAAAAGGATGCTCGACGACCGCATTGATGCAACCTATGCCAAAGAAAAGCAATTCACCAAAGAGGACGCCGAGCGCGCGCTGGACATCGCGGAAGAACTGGTGAACAAGATAGATGCAATGTTACCCTCTCTGCTGAAGGAAAAACCCAGTTGAATCTGCATCCACTCACCATCCACGCCGCGCGCGCTATGCTCGAACGCGGCGAAATCACGTCTACCGATTTGACGCGCGCGGTTTTGGATCGCGTCGGCGCGGTGGAGCCGCGGGTGCAAGCGTACATCACCATCGTCGCCGAACGCGCGCTGGAGCACGCCCGCGCCGCCGACGCGCAATGGCAGATGCATCGCCGCGATAAAACCAGCGCA
>JACQGS010000101.1 GCA_016199405.1 Chloroflexota bacterium
GGTTGAACCTTTGCAACCACAATTCAAGCGAGGCACCTATCGCCGTAGAATGTTCACGATGTCGTGACCCAAATGAGCGTTATCGAAGTGCAAATTTTGTTCACGATGTCGTGACCCCTGACATCTATGCCCTAAAACATTTTGTCAAGCCGCGCAAATTGGGAAAGGTGTACTCTGCGCCGATTGGCGTTGTTTTCGGCAAAACGGCGACGCCCGTGCAACCGGATATCATCTTCGTTTCTACCGCGCGTCTCGCAGCCCTTGCGCGCCAAGATGGAATTTACGGCGCGCCGGATCTGATTGTCGAAATTCTCTCGCCCAGCAACTGGCTGACCGATCGGCGCACCAAATTCGAATTGTATCGCGAACAGGGCGTGCGCGAGTATTGGCTGGTTGATTCCAAAACCTGCGTTGCCGAAGTCTACGTTCTACGCGACAGAGAATATGTTTTGCTCGGTCGCTGGGGCGCGGGAGAATCGGCGCGTTCCGAAGTGCTGGCGGGATTTGAAATCGCGATAGATGAGGTGTGCGGAAAAGAATAAGCGCAAGCAACGCACCGATGGGTGCGTTGCGCATTTTGGGGAGGGAAGCATGATTCATGCGAACACTAAACTCGCGCGCGTGCAATTGACGGTGTGCGATCTAAATCGCTCGGTGAAATTTTACGAAGAGATTATCGGCATGAAAACGCGCGCGCGCAAAAACGGCGTCGCGTTTCTAGGCGCGGGCAAAGAGGATTTGCTCGTGCTAAAAGAAAACCCGGATGCTAAGCAGACGCGCGGGACGAGCGGGCTGTATCATTTCGCGATTCTTGTCCCCTCGCGGCTCGCGCTCGCGCATTCGTTGCAGCGGCTCGCGGATACGCAAACTGCGGTCGAGGGCTTTGCCGATCATCTCGTCAGCGAGGCAATCTATCTGCCCGATCCGGACGGCAACGGCATCGAGATTTATCGCGACCGGCCGCGCGACCAATGGCGCGATGCGGACGGCAAATTGAAAATGGCATCGGATCCGATTGATCTCGATGGAATTCTCGCGGAGCTGCAAGGGCAAGATCAAACGTGGCGCGGGCTAGATGCCGCGACGGTTCTAGGGCATATGCACTTGCATGTTGCGCATATCGCGCCGGCGCAAGAATTTTACGTGAATGTTTTGGGATTTGATTTGGTGATGCGCTACGGACCCAGCGCGGCGTTCGTCTCTGCCGGCGGTTATCATCATCATCTCGGACTCAACACGTGGGCGGGCGTCGGCGCGCCGCCACCGCCGCGCGACGCGGTCGGATTGGATTATTGGGTCGTGCGCGTGCCGGATGCGACTGAGTTGGGAAAAATCGCGGACCGCGTGCAAAACGCCGGCGTGAAAGTTGAGGAGACGGATGAGGGATTGCTCGCGCGCGATCCGTCGCAGAACGCGGTGGTGATTGCCGCGGGATAATTAGCCACAGGGGACACAGGGAGCACAGAGAAAAAAACGGCGGAATTCAATTCGCCGTTGTTTTTTTTCAACTCACCGCAATGGCTGTCGTGCCTTGAAAATCTTGCAGCCAAATAATTTGCTCTTGCACCAAGCCCGCCCAATAATTTTTTGTCGCGGGCGTTTTCAAATGAATGCCGCCGGTGATCGTCGCCGATTGCCCCGGCGCGAGCGGCGCGCCCAAGCCCCAACGATACGGATGATCGATGCCGGCGCGTCCGTCGAACTCGATGCCGACGCGGAACGCGCCGCGCACGTCCGGAAATCCAATCGTGTAAAATGTTTCGCCTTCATCGTACACCGTATTCGGATCGGGTCCTTGCGTGTTCAAAGTCGCATCGCTATCGTTGCGCACCGTGATGCTGACGAGCAAAACCTGCCGCGCTTTGATCGTCTGCGCGGAAAAATTGACCGCCGTGATGACCGGACGATTGGTTGGCGCGGGCGCGTTGACCGTGACCCGCGTTACGCCTTGATTATCCTGAAGCCACGCGATGCGCTCTTGCACGAATCCCGCCCAATAATTGCGCGACTGCGCGTTGCGCAAACGGATGTCGCCGGTAATCAAACGCGATTCGCCCGGCGCGAGCGGCGCGCCCAAACCCCAGCGAAAGGGATGATCGATCCCGGCGCGTCCGTCGAATTCGACGCCCACGCGATACTTGGACGCCACATCCGGAAAACCGCGCGTGTAAAAAGTTTCGCCCTCTTCGTAAATCAATCCCGGTTCTGGACCCTGCGTTTCCAACGTTTGCGCGGTGTCGTTCTGCACGCCAATAGTTACATTCAGCACATCGCCGCTGTTCAAGGTCGCCGGCGAAAATGCAACGGCGGTGATGCGCGGTTTGGCGACCGATTGAAACGCGGCGAACACTTGCGCGCGACCCCTGCCCTGCGCGTTCGGATCCACGCCCAAATCTTTCGCCGTGTTCATCAACGCGTTCTTGATTTCTTGCGGCGTGAGCAGCGGATTCGATTGAATCAAGAGCGCGCACGCGCCGGTCGCGTGCGGCGTCGCCATCGAAGTGCCGGAGAGCGCGGTATAAAATGAGTCTACGGGCGCGCCAAGATTCGTCCCGGCGGCGCGCGTCGAGCGAATGTTCACGCCGGGAAAACAGAGGTCTGGTTTCACGCGCCCATCCACGGTGGGACCGCGCGATGAAAAACTCGCGACCTGATCTTGCCTATCGGTCGCGCCGACCGCGATCACTTTTTTCGCGCACGCCGGCGAGCCGAGCGTGCCCGCGCCCGGGCCGGCATTGCCAACGGCGACGCACACGACGATGCCGCGCTCCACCGTCGCATCGCACGCGACCGACAACGCGTCGGTGCCGTCGCAATTGCGACTGCCGCCCAACGAAAGATTGACGACGCGCACTTGTTGTTGAACCAAATATTCGAGCGCGGCAATCACATCGCTCGTCGAGCCGCTGCCGTCGCCGCGCAAAACTTTGGCGATGACGAGCAAACAATCCGGCGCGACGCCGTGATATTGTCCGATGCTCGCCGCGCCGCTCGAACCGACGATGCCGGCGACGTGCGTGCCGTGCCCGTTCAAATCCGCATCGCCTTCGCCGGTAAAATCGCGCAGCGCGGCGATGCGCTCTGAAAAATCCGGATGATTCACGTCAATGCCGGTGTCGGCAATCCCAACGCGCACGCCGTCGCCCGTGAAGCCGGCGTTGTAAATTTCCGGCGCGCCGATGAGCGGCACCGATTCGTCGAGGATCGCTTTGACCGGCTCGTCGTACCAAATCATCTGCACGTCGTCGCGCGCGGCGAGCATTTCGATCGAATCGCGCGTCGCGGCGAGCGCTTGACCGGTGAGGAGGTCGTTGTATTGATGCCGCATGGACGACACGCTGAGCGCGGTGACCGCGCGCGTCGTTTCATCGCGCGGCAGATGTTGAACGATGATCGGCACGCTCGGCGGCGCGGCGGCGACCATCGCTTTAGGTGTTTGCGAGAGAATTTCCGCGAGGACAGGATGGATTTTTGGATGGGCTGGCATAAAATTTTCCTCGCAATGACGTAATAAACTTTGTGCGAAAAAACTTTCCCCCACGAAGATGCGCGAAGAATCACAAAGAATTGACCGTATTTTCGTGTAACTTGGTGTCCTTCGTGGGTGAATTTTTTCCGGCTATAGTCTGATGCCGTTACACCTGCGGCACGCCGGCAAATTGAACGCGCCGCGCGCGCGGATCGAGTTGGTCAATCATTTCGCCGAGCCGAAATTTCGACGCGGCGAGCAAGCCGTGATTCGGCAAGCCGACGAGAAGCACCTGCTCATCGTTTGGCATTTCATGCAAGCCGCGCAAAAGCGCTTCGACCGAGTAGAGCGCGAGCGGCATCGTCCCGCAGGATGAATGATGCACGCAGAGTTGCGGGTCAACGTTGATGAAGCGGACGCGTTTCTCGTCGAGAATTTTTTGGGGCCACACGTGCAAATGAATGATCGAGCGAAAGAACGGCGCCTGCGCGTTGACGGCATCGAGCAGATGCGGGTCGCGCAATTTGCTTTGCAGTTCGCGCAAGCCACCGTCGCGCAAATCGCCGCGCTGCCACAACGCGCTCGCATAAAACGCGATGGCTTGATCGAACGATTCGACCGAGGGTTTCACGCGGCGCGCGCCCTCGGGCGCCCACACAATCGTGCCGTCACGCGTTTCATTCACGCCCTTGATCGCGACAATTTGTTCGCGTACGAGATTGCCTTTATCGAACCCCGAACCGGTGATGTGCATCACGCCGAGGTTTTCATCCCACGCGCTCATATTGCCGACGGTCAAGCCGCTGACTTCGAGAAACAAACGGATTTCTTTCGCGCGGCGCGACGACCCGTAATCTTCCAAGTGAATATCGGGCAACAACCCCAACGCGCGGAGACGCCGCCCCGCGTCGATAATTTCTTGCGGCACGCGCGCCGATTCCCACAGCCGCTGCGGCATCGAATAATCCACTTGCCAGTTGCTCGCCTTTTGCGCGCCGGCGAGCGCGGTGAGACGTTCCACCAATTCCGCGTACACCTCATCTTCATTCCGCCCGGCAAATTCGACGGCGGTGTGACTGCCCTCCATCGAAAACACATACACGCGTTCGGGCGCGTCGCGATTCGAATCGCCAATCGCGAGCAAACCGTACTGCGCGGCTTTTTTGCACAGCATCGTCCAATTGAGCGAAATCAAATCGGTGTTCGGCGCGATGCGCGGGAGCGTCACGAGTGAAACCGCGTTGACGGATTTTCGAATCGGGCTGGGAAGTTCAAACAAACCGCCTTCTTCCTCTTCGAGCGGCTGAGCGGCAGGAAACAGCACCAATGTTTCCGGTTCGGGCGCGGAACGATTCACGCCGCCATTTTTCAAATTGCGTTCCAACAGCCGCGTCATCATGCGCGCTTGCAATTTATTGATCGGCTCGCCGACGACGGCGAGATTCAGCGGACGCACGCCGATCTCACGCGGTGTGAGCGGCGGCATTTCCAAATGAACGTGCGGCAGTGTATGTGTGTGCGCGGTCATACCGATTCTTTTTCCGGCGATTTGCTAGTTTTACGTCCCAGCCGCTGACCAAATTTTCTCTCGGTCCCCGCGCGCAAGCGCGCGATGTTCGGCGCATGCAAAACGATAATCGTCGCGCACGCGGCGGTAATGACGATAAAATAACTCCACGGCGCCAATCCAGTCAGCGCAAAATAAAGCATGACGACCGGCGCGAGCGCCGCCGCGGTCAGCGATCCAACCGACGAATAGCCGGAAATAATCAACGCTGCGAACGGAACGATCGCGACGATCGCGACCAGCGGCGGAAATAAAACGAGGATCGCCCCGACCGTCGGCGCGACGCCCGCGCCGCCTCTGCCCCGTTCGGCGAGACTTTGCAGCGCGCCGGCAATGCCGGGTTGGATCGCGACGCGCGGATCGGGCTTTGCCATCAGCGCGATCCACACCGACCACACATGTCCGAGCAGAACAAAATAAACGGCAAACGCGTGCGCGTCGACCGCATCGGGAAAAAGAAATTTCAAAAGCAGAATCGCGAGCGAACCCTTGAAAAGATCACCCAAGCCGGTGACGGCAAACGCGCCCCAGCCCGCGCTGCGCAAAACATTCGAGCCGCCGGTGCGACCACTGCCGTGCTTGCGAACATCCACCCCCCACAATCTGCCCGCAAAATAGCCGGTCGGAAATGAACCGAACAAATAACCGATCAACGCCGCAAAGAGGTAGACCAAAGGATTCACGGGAAAAAGTGTAGCATTGCGACGCGTGCGTGTCAAATCAACCACGCCGCGAGAGAACACATTGTTTTCCATTCGATTTATTTTGATGTATAATCAATTTGCATTTTTTCTAGGAGACGCTGATGATTACCCCCAAGTCCAAGACCAACCGCAGAGAACGCAGAGGCGCAGAGGCAAAAA
>JACQGS010000099.1 GCA_016199405.1 Chloroflexota bacterium
GCTGATCGGGGCAGGGCTGGCGCGCGATATCGTGAAAATTTTTTTGGAAACGGAATGCGCCGAGGCGCGGCATCAGCAACGCGTGGCGAAGATTATGGACGTGGAGAAGCGTTACCTAAGAAAGTGACGGGTGACAAGTTTCCTTTCAACTTCCCTTGTCACTTGCGGAGTTGGTGTATGACTCTTTCCAACCACACCGTTGAACAAATTTCCCAAGCAATCATTCAGGCGCTAAGCAAGCATTCCGTTCCTTTTTCCGGCATCAGCGCCGGCGACGCGTGCGCGGAATGTTACATCTGCGCGCAAAAGTGTCCGGAAAAAGTTCGTGAGATGCTGAACGCCGGCGCGACGCGCATTACGGCGGTCAGCGGAGTTACTGCCGTGCCACACGACATTGCGAAATATATCGATCACACGCTGCTCAAGCCCGAAGCCACGCCCGCCGAAATCGAAAAGTTGTGCAAGGAAGCGAAAGAATATCATTTCGCGGCGGTGTGTGTGAATCCGCCCTACGTCAAGCAATGCGCGGAGATTCTGCGCGGCAGCGACGTCGCGATTGCCGTCGTCGTCGGATTTCCGCTCGGCGCGCATACGACCGAAGCTAAAGTTTTCGAGACGCAGCAAGCGATCACTGACGGCGCGGGCGAAATAGATATGGTGATCAACATCGGCGCGCTGAAATCGAAGCAAGAGGATGTCGTGAGCCAAGATATTCGCGCTGTCGTGGATGCCGCGCATCGGCAAGGCGCGCACGTCAAAGTGATTATCGAAGCCGCGCTGTTGAGCGATGAAGAAAAAGTGCGCGCGTGTGTATTGTCGAAAGAAGCCGGCGCGGATTTTGTAAAAACGTCAACCGGCTTTAGCACCGGTGGCGCAACGGTGCATGATGTTGAATTGATGCGGCAGACGGTGGGACCGGATTTGGGCGTGAAAGCCGCCGGCGGCGTGCGCACACTCGAACAAGCGGAAGCGATGATTCAAGCCGGCGCGACGCGCATCGGTGCGAGCGCGGGCGTGAAGATTGTGCAGGAGGCGCGGGAGAAGGCGAAAAAGTAAGTGGAGCAGAAGAGCAGAGAAGCAGAACTCATACACTCCCACACTCACGTACTGCCCTACCTTGCTCTCCTCATCGGCGTGCTGTCAATCTCTTTTTCCGCGATTTGGGTGAAATGGGCGAATGTGCCCGGACCCGTCGCCGGATTTTATCGCGTCGCGATTGCCGCGACGGTGATGGCAGTGCCCTTTGGCGTGCAGGCAAAACGTCAAGCGCCTTTTGCGATTCGCCATGTGATTTTTGCAATTCTAGCCGGCTTATTTTTCGCCGGCGATCTCGCGTCATGGAATTCTTCGGTGCTGCTCACTTCTGCCGCCAACGCGACCCTGCTCGGCAACACCGCGCCGTTGTGGGTCGGCATCGGCTCGTGGTTGATCTTCAAAGAAAGACTGCGCGGGAAATTTTGGAGCGGACTGTTGCTGGCGATGCTCGGCGCGGCAATTATTTTAGGCGAAGACCTCCTTTTGCATCCCGCCTTCAGCGCGGGCGACCTGCTCGCGCTCCTTGCCGGAATTTTCTACGGCGCGTTTATGCTTGCCGCGTTTCGCGCGCGGCAAAAGTTGCCGGCGCTGGTTGCGTGGTGGATTTCTGCGGTCACGAGCGCGCTCGTTCTGCTCGCCTTCACGTTCATCTTCAACATGCCTCTGCTCGGCTATTCCGCGCAAACGTATCTCGCGCTCACCGGACTCGCGCTCGTTTCGCAAGTGAGCGGCTACCTCGCGATCAATTACGCGCTCGGACATTTGCGCGCGTCGATTGTTTCGCCGTCGCTGTTGGGTCAGCCCGTCCTCACTGCGCTCATTGCGGTGCCGCTGCTCGGTCAATCGTTGGGCATCGGTCAGATTGCCGGCGGCGCGTTGGTGTTGGCGGGAATTTGGATCGTGCATAGGACAAGTTAAAAGCGAAAAGCGTAAAGCTAAAAGTAAGAAACGCAATGCGCAACTCGCTATTCGCTCACCTTGAAACTTTGAAACCTGAAACAGGAATTTGAATGACCTACGTCGCCGCCATCGATCAAGGCACCACGGGCACGCGCTTTATGATCTTCGATCACGCGGGCAAAGTGGTGTCGTCGCATTACGAAGAGCATCAGCAAATCTATCCGCAGCCCGGTTGGGTCGAGCATGACGCGCGCGAGATATGGGAAAAAACGCGCGCGGTGGTTTCGGCGGCGTTGCAAAAGGGCAATGTGCGCGCGGCTGACCTTGCCGCGATCGGTGTGACGAATCAGCGCGAGACGACCGTCGTCTGGAATCCCAAAACCGGCGAGCCGTATCATCACGCGATTGTGTGGCAAGACACGCGCTCGCAGGCTATTTGCCAGCGGCTGATTGACGCGGGCAAAGATGCGTTTATTCGTTCCAAGACCGGCTTGCCGATTGCCACATATTTTTCCGCACCGAAAATTCAGTGGCTTTTGGAAAACGTCGGGGACCTGCGCGCGAAAGCGGAACGCGGCGAAGCGATTTTCGGCACGATTGATTCTTGGCTCATTTGGAATTTCACCGGCGGCATTCGCGGCGGCGCGCACATCACGGATTACACGAATGCTTCGCGCACGATGCTGTTGAATCTGCAAACGCTCGATTGGGACGATGAACTGCTCGCGCTCTTCAACATTCCGCGCGCGATGCTGCCGCAATTGCGCGCGTCGTCGGATCCCAATACGTATGGCACATGTCCCCCCTCCCTTTTTAGGGGAGGGGCAGGGGGAGAGGTCGGTATTCCGGTCTGCGGCGATTTGGGCGATCAGCAAGCCGCGCTCTTTGGGCAGGTCGCGTTTGAGCCGGGCGAAGCGAAGAATACGTATGGCACCGGCTGTTTTATGCTGATGAGCACCGGCACGGAGATTGTGCCGTCAAAATCCGGATTGCTCACGACGGTTGCGTCGTCGTGGCGCGATCACGCGGGGGGCGACCGCGTGGGGGGCGAGCACAAGGGATCGCCCCTACAAAAATCCTTCGCGCTCGAAGGTTCGATTGCGATTGCCGGCGCGGCGGTGCAATGGCTGCGCGATAATTTGAAAATCATTTCGAACGCGGCGGAGACGGAAGAAATCGCGCAGAGCGTTGAGGATACCGGCGGCGTGTATTTCGTGCCGGCGTTCAACGGCTTGTTTGCGCCGCATTGGGATATGTACGCACGCGGCACGCTGGTCGGGCTGACGCGCTATACGACGCGCGCGCATATCGTTCGCGCGACGCTCGAAGCGATTTGCTTTCAAACGCGCGAGGTGCTCGAGGCGATGGAAAAGGATGTGCAAGAAACCCGTTTTCTCGACCCCGCTCCGCTCCGCTTCGGGGGCTTGCAGGAAAACGGGTTTCTGAAGACGCTCAAAGTGGACGGCGGCGCGGTGAAAAATAATTTTCTGATGCAACTGCAAGCGGATATTCTCGGCACGCGCGTCGTGCGCCCCATCGTGAACGAAACGACCGCGCTCGGCGCGGCGTACGCGGCGGGACTCGCGGTCGGGTTTTGGAAATCGCGCGAGGAGTTGAAAGAGAATTGGAGCGTGGATCGCGAATTCGTTCCGGCGTGGGGTGACGCGCGCCGCGCGGAAAGTTATCGCGGTTGGAAACGCGCGGTGGAGCGAGCGAAGGGATGGCTAATGTGACGAGTGCCAAGTGGCAAGGGAGGCAGAAAGCGGACGGAAGGTTGCATCTCATTTTCCACCTGCAACTTTTCTTGTCATCTGTCCCTTGTCACTTTTTATGCTATAATCATTTCCGGATGTGGAGGATAGCATGGATCAAACTCAAACTACTCAGATGGTGAAATGGCTCGACGAAGAACATCGCCGCGAAAAAGCGCAGGTCGCGGAAGCGCTGGATCAGATTGGGCTGCAGTATACCGAAATTGCCGGGCTGACCAAGACGGTGCAAGACTTGACGGAACGCGTCGCAAAATTACAGAGCCAGGCACTGCGGTATTCACAGCTCGAGCAGTCGGTGGGGCAGGTGAAGACCGAAGTGCAGATCGCGCTCGCTCAACACGACAAACGCCGCCAGCAATTGGAAGAAGAATCGTTCAAGATGCGGCAACAGGAACGCGCGCGTGAAGATCAAGCCCTGCGGCAACTCCAACTCCAACTCGAGGCGTTCCAACAGTTCCAGCGTTCCATCACGGGCGATCACGAGTTGATCGCGCGGCACGATCTGGTCGTCTCAACGCTCCAACGCGAGATCGAAGATGTGGCTCAGCGGTATGGGGAGGAGGTGCGTCGTTTGGCGTACGTGGAAGAGTGGGTGAGTCATGGCACGCAGTTGACGACGGAACTGCATCAATTGAGCGAGCGTTTGAGCGCGGAACGCGCGGAGAGCGCGGAAGCGTCGCGCCGCGCGGAACAACAACGCGCGCGGCACATGGCGGAATGGTCGGAACAGATGAAGGCGACGCGTACGCAAATGGAAGCGTGGCTACCGCAATTGCAGGAGCAGTCCAAAGAAGGCAAGCGCGTTCTCGCGTCGATCAGTGAAATTGACGAACGCATGAAACAAACTGAACCGCGCTTGACGCAATGGCAAAAAGTGGTGGACGAGACGCGGCGCAAAGAACGCGATCAATTGCTCGCCGATATTGAAAAACGCTGGCAACAACAATTGGGTGAATGGACCTTCTTGCGCGACGAGTGGAACAAACGCATCAACGCGGTGACGGAGCGGCTCAGCAAATTGGAAGATTGGCGGCCAGAAAATACAACCAAGCTGTCCGAGTTGCTGGAGAAGATCGAGAAGGAACGCCGGGAACGGATCGCGATGCTGACCGATGTCGTCAAGGTCTTGGTGGAATTGGAACGGCAAGACTATAAACCGATCGAGGATTTGCTGGCGCGCGTCGAAGGGGATGCGAGCGGCGCGAAAAAGAAAACGGCAGGGAATTGAGGCATGCGCGTTATTGGTACGGCGGGGCACGTGGATCACGGCAAGTCCACGCTCGTCAAAGCGCTGACGGGCATTGACCCCGACCGCCTCAAAGAAGAAAAAGAACGCGAGATGACGATTGACCTCGGCTTTGCGTGGCTCACGCTGCCGAGCGGAAATATCGCGAGCATCGTGGATGTGCCGGGGCACGAAGCGTTCATCAAAAATATGCTCGCCGGCGTTGGCGGAATGGACGCGGCGATGCTCGTGATTGCCGCGGATGAAGGCGCGATGCCGCAAACGTTGGAGCATCTCGCGATTTTGGATTTGATCCAAATCAAAGGCGGCATTGTTGCGCTGACTAAGATTGATGCAGTGCCGGATCGCGAATGGCTCGGTCTCATTAGCGAAGATATTCGCAAAGAATTGCATAGCACGATTCTCGCCGACGCGAAAATTATCCCGGTCTCGGCGCGAACGCGCGAAGGCATTCCCGATTTATTGCGCGAGCTCGACGCGCTGTTGCAAGCCGTCGCGCCGCGTGAGGACGCCGGCAAGCCGCGCCTCGCAATTGACCGCGTTTTTTCGATGGCGGGTTTTGGCACGGTCGTCACCGGCACGCTGATGGATGGCGCGTTGCAGGTGGGGCAAGAAATCGAAATTGTGCCGGGCGGCAGGCGCGGGCGCGTGCGCGGTTTGCAAACGCACAAAGAAAAAATCGAACGCGCGTTGCCGGGCAGCCGCGTCGCGGTGAATCTCGCCGGCTTGAGCGTGGAAGAATTATCGCGTGGGCAAGTGGTGACGATTCCCGGCGCGTACGCGCCGACGCAACTGCTCGATGCGCGCGTGCGTTATTTGGAATCGGCAAGCAAACCTCTGGCGCATAACGCAGAGGTTGATTTTTTTGTCGGCGCGGCAGAAGTACCGGCGCGTGCACGGCTGCTCGATAAAGCCCAATTGAAACCCGGCGAAACCGGCTGGGTGCAACTGCAACTCGCGCGCCCGGTCGCGCTCGCGAAAAACGATCGCTTTATCTTGCGCTACGCCTCGCCGAGTGTGACGATCGGCGGCGGGATTGTCGTCGATGCGAATGCAACGACGCGGCATCGCCGGTTTCACGCGGAAGTCGCGGCGCAATTAGAAACACTCGCGCGCGGAACGCCGGCAGAAATCGTCGCGCAATTTCTCGCGCGGCAGAACGCGCCGGTGGATGCGAAGCAAATCGCGGGCGGCGCGGGCTTGAGCGCGGACATGGTGTCCAGCGTCCTAGGTCCAGCGTCCAATGTCGTCGCGCTGGGGCAAACGTTTATGGCGGCGGCGCAATGGCATGCGCTGACAGAAAAAATTCGCGCCATGCTCGCGGAATTTCATCGGCAGTTTCCGCTACGCGCCGGCTTGCCGCGCGAGGAATTGAAAAGCCGGCTCGGCTTCGCGCCGCGTGTATTCGATGCGGTGCTGGAGCGCGCGGCGGCGGAAAAAATTCTCGCGGCGAGCGGGGATTTAGTGCGCCAGCCGGATTTTGCGGTGCAATTTCCGCCGGCGATGCAGGTTCAAGTCAACGCGTTCATCGCGCAGTTGGAGAAAACGCCGTACGCGCCGCCGTCGGCGCAAGACGCGCTCGCCGCGCTGGGCGCGGACGCGCTTGCCGCGCTGATCGCGCAGAAAAAAATTGTGCGCGTGAATGAGACCGTCGTGTTTGCGCCGCGCGCGCTCGCCGCGATTCAGCAATGGGTCGTTGCCGAAATCGGCGCGCGGGGTCAGGTGACGGCGGCAGAAGTGCGCGATCATTTCAATACGAGCCGCAAATACGCGATTGCGTTGCTGGAATATTTGGATGAAACGCGTGTCACGAAGAGAGTGGGGGACGCGAGGGTGCTGAGGTGAGGGGAGAAGAGAGATTGAGAGATTGGAGATTGGAAGTTCGAAGTTAGAGGTTGGAAGTTAGAGGTTGGAAATTGGAAACCTGAGACTTGAAACC
>JACQGS010000098.1 GCA_016199405.1 Chloroflexota bacterium
AAATATCTCGACTGCGCGGCGGGCATCGCGGTGAACGCGCTCGGCTACAGCGATCCGCTGACGATTCAGGCGATTCAAGACGCGGCGACCGGCTTGATTCATACCTCGAATTTATTTTTTTCCGCGCCGCAAGTCGAACTCGCCCAAGCGTTGGTCGAGAAATCATTTGCCGATCGCGTTTTCTTTGCGAACACCGGCACGGAAGCGAACGAAACCGCGATCAAATTCGCGCGCAAATATCACAAAGAGCGCGGCGCGGCGAATCGCACGAACTTTATCGCGTTTCACGGCAGTTTTCACGGGCGTACGATGGGCAGTCTCGCGCTGACCGATTCGGAAAAATATCAAGCGCCGTTTCGTCCGCTGATGCCGGGCGTGACGATGGTGCCGTTCAACGATCTCGACGCGGCGCGCGCGGCGATGAATAGCGATGTCGCGGCAATCATCGTCGAGCCGGTGCAAGGTGAAGGCGGCGTTCATCGGGCAACGAATGAATTTCTGCGCGGCTTGCGCACGTTGTGCGATGAGCGCGGCGCGCTGTTGATCTTTGACGAAATTCAATGCGGCATGGGACGCACCGGCAAATTGTGGGGCTATGAACATGCCAGCGTCGCGCCGGACATGATGACGTTGGCGAAGCCGCTCGCCGGCGGCGTACCGATCGGCGCGGCGCTTGTAACCGAAGCGGTTGCGTCCGCGTTGCACCCCGGCGAGCACGGCACGACTTTCGGCGGCAATCCGTTTGCGACAGCGGTTGCGCTCAAAGTATTCAATCACATCAGCGACGAAAAATTCCTAGCGCATGTGCGCGAAAGCGGCGCGTATTTGATGGAGCGGTTGAGCGAAATCAATTCGCCGCACATCAAAGAGGTGCGCGGGCGCGGGCTGATGATCGGCGTCGAGTTGGATATGGATGCGAAGCCGGTTTTGGAAAAAGGGTACGCCAACGGGTTACTGCTGATCACCGCGCGCGAGAAAACCGTGCGCTTTGTGCCGCCGCTGATTCTGGAGAAAAAGCACGTGGATGAGATCGCAGAGAAATTCGGAAAAATATTGGCGGAGATTGGGTGATTTGGAGATTGGAAGTTGGAGGTCGGATGTTGGAGGTTAGAAGTTCGAGCACCGCTGTGCTCTCTATGTCTCCTGTGGCGATAATTATCCGCAGGGCGACGCTAGCCGACGCGGAACAAATCGCCGCGCTCGTTGATCTTGGCGTGAGCGAAGGGCAACTCTTGCCGCGCACGCCGGACGAAATCCGCGCAAGCATTCGCGATTGGGTTGTTGCCGAACAGGATGCGCGCGTTATCGGCATTGGCGCATTGCTGGAGATGAGCGCGATGCTGGCGGAAGTGCGCTCGCTCGTCGTCGCGCCAGAGTACCGGAAATTTGGCGTCGGCGCGCGCATCGTGCACGCATTGGTCGAAGAAGCGCGCACACGCGGCATCCCGACCGTGTTCGGCTTGACGCGCGCGGTTCCGTTTTTCGAGCGGCTGGGATTCGCGGTCACGGACAAGGAAAATTTTCCGGAAAAGGTTTGGCGCGATTGCATTGTCTGTCCGGTGCGGTTTGATTGTGATGAGACGGCGATGGTGCTGGAATTCAGGCAAGCATCCTGAGCGGAGCGGCGTGTAGTTCGCCGCGTAGTCGAAGGAGCGGCTCAAGGAATTTTATGCACTGGGTTTACATTCTGAAATGTGCAGACGCTTCTTACTACATCGGCTCGACCAACGATGTTGAACGCCGCTTGTGGGAACACAATAACAAGTTCTACAAGGGTTACACAAGTACGCGCTTACCCGTCGAATTAGTTTGCTCTTTTGATTTCCCAACCGAACACGACGCGTTTCTTTTTGAGCGACAAATCAAAGGCTGGACGCGCGCAAAAAAGGAAGCACTGACTCGCGGTGACTGGAACGGGATTCACGAAGTTGTGAAGAAAGAACGAAAAGAACGCGAGAGAAAAAAGCGCAAGGCGAGTTAATCATTGAAACCGCGTCCTTCGACTTCGCCCGCCGACCCTTCGACTCCACTGCGTTCCGCTCAGGGTGCGGCGGGCTCCGCTCAGGATGCTTGATTTCAATTGGAGGTCATTATGCCAAAACAAAAAGCCGGCAAAGTGGTGCTCGCGTATTCCGGCGGACTCGATACGTCCGTCATCGTACCGTGGTTGAAAAATAATTACGATTGCGAAGTCATCTGCGTCTGCGCGAACATCGGGCAGGGCGATGATTTGTCCGGCGTCGAGAAAAAAGCGATCGCGAGCGGCGCGAGCAAATGCGTCGTGCAAGATTTGCGCGAAGAATTTATCCGCGATTACATTTACCCGACGATTCAAGCCGGCGCGGTGTACGAGCGCAAATATTTGCTCGGCACGTCGTTCGCGCGGCCCCTGATCGCGAAAGCGCAAGTGATGGTTGCCGAAGCCGAAGGCGCGGATGCCGTCGCGCACGGTTGTACCGGCAAAGGCAACGATCAGGTGCGCTTCGAGTTGACGTATCAAGCGTTGAATCCCAAACTAAAAGTGATCGCGCCGTGGCGTGAGTGGACGATTCGCTCACGCCAGGATGCGCTCGATTACGCGGCGGAATACAACGTGCCCGTCACCGCGACGCTCAAATCCATTTACTCGCGCGATTGGAATATTTTTCATCTCTCGCACGAAGGCGGCATTCTTGAAAATCCGTGGAGCGAACCGGAAGCCGCGATGTATCAACTCACCGTCGCGCCGGAGCAAGCGCCCGACGAGCCCGAGTACGTCGAGATCGAATTTGAAAAAGGCGCGCCGCGCAAAATTAACGGGAACGCGATGGGTCCAATCGAATTGTTGACGACGCTGAATCAATTGGGCGCGAAGCATGGCGTCGGCAGAATTGATTTGGTCGAGAATCGTTTGGTCGGAATGAAATCGCACGGCGTGTACGAAACGCCCGGCGGCACGATTCTGGTCGAAGCGCACGACGCGCTCGAGCAGATTTGTCTCGATCGCGAAACTTTGCATTACAAACAACAGATCGCGCTGCGCTACGCGGAAATCGTTTATAACGGGCAATGGTTCACGCCGCTCAAAGAAGCGCTCGACGCATTCGTGCGCGAGACGCAAACCAATGTAAGCGGTATTGCGCGGCTGAAATTGTACAAAGGCAATGTGATCTTGGTCGGACGCCAGTCGCCGTACAGTTTGTATCGCGAAGATTACGCGACATTCGGTCAAGAGGATGTCTATAATCAGAAGGATGCCGAGGGGTTTATTCGTTTATTTGGACTTCCGCTCAAAGTGCGCGCGTTGCTCGATGTGGAACGGCATGGCAAAAGCGCGTATGCGTCGCCGGATTATTCAAAATTCAAACGCGACTGAAATGCGGCAGGGGTGCGGGGGAGCGCGGGAGCAAGAATTTGATTGTCATGCTGAGCCCTTCACTACGTTCAGGATAAACTCCGAAGCATCTTGTATTGGAATTTGATTCAAGGCGAGCAACAGGATTCTTCGCTCCCTACGGTCGCTCAGAATGACATCCCTGCCCCTCGCACCCTTGCTCCCTTGCTTTCGTTGAGGAAAACAAATGTCACAACAAAACACCGGCGTCACAGCAGCAAAAGGATTTCGCGCGAGCGGCGTCGCGTGTGGTCTAAAAAAAACTGGCGCGCTCGATCTCGCGATGATCACGAGCGATACCGATTGCGCGTGCGCGGGCGTGTTCACGACGAACCGCGTGCAAGCCGCGCCGGTGCTCTACGCCAAAGAAACCCTCGGCAAAAATCCCGGCGCGATCCGCGCAGTCGTGATCAACAGCGGCTGTGCCAACGCCTGCACCGGCGACGCCGGATTGAACGATACGCGCGAAACCGCGCGCTCCGTCGCCAGCGCGCTCGGCTGCCGCGCCGATCAAGTGCTCGTGCTTTCGACCGGCGTGATCGGAGTGCGATTGGATGTCGCGAAAGTGCGCGAAGGAATCGCGAAAGGCGCGCAAGCGTTGTCGTACGAAGGTGGCAGCGATGCGTCGAAGGCGATCATGACGACTGACACGCGGCAAAAGCAATCCGTATTACGTAATACGGATTACGTGA
>JACQGS010000003.1 GCA_016199405.1 Chloroflexota bacterium
CGCGGCGTCGCCCAAAATTTCCGGCAGAGACGACGTGTTCGAAGCAATCACCGGCGCGCCGCACGCCATTGCCTCGAGCGGCGGCAAGCCGAAGCCCTCGTACAGCGACGGAAATACAAACGCGTCGCACGCGGCAAAGAGCGCGGGCAGATCTTGGTCCGGCACAAAATCGAGAAAATCAATTTTGTCTTGCATGCCGATCTGGCGCGCGTGCTCGAAAATATTTTGATAGAGCCAGCCCTTGCGCCCAGCGATTAACAGGCGATGATTCAAGCCGCGCAGGTGCAAGGCGCGCACCGCGTCCATCAGCCGATTCAAGTTCTTGCGCGGCTCGAGCGTCGCCATGAAAAAAATAAACCGCCGATTCTTGGCGTAGCGCGCGCGGGCGCGCTTGATTTTTCCCGGATCGGTTTCCGGTTTCAGCACGGGATTGACCCCTTCGTAGATGACCGAAATTTTCTCTGCCGGCAGATGGTAGAGCCGCAGCGCATCACGCTTGGTGCATTCCGAAACCGCGATGATCGCGTCCGCGCGACGGAGAAAATGCGGCATGGCGTTCACCAGAAACCAACGATTGAGCGGCAGATGATAATCGGGAAAGAATTGGAAAATCAGATCATGCAGCGTGAAAATCAGTTTGGCGTTTTTCAGCGGCGGGAGCAAGTGTTCGGTCGCGTGAAAAATGTCGCACTGCGGCAGCATGCGGTCGAGCGAAACGCCGAGCGCGTGCGCGAGCCAGACGCTCATTCGCCACGGCTTGGCGCCGAGCGGCACGCGCGCGCGCGGCAATTGATCGAGCGGCGGCGCGGACGATAATTTTTGCGGATCATTGTAGAACGCGGTGTACGTATTCGCCGCGCCTGCCGCGACTAACGCCGCCAAAAGTTCGTGTGCGTACCGCCCTAACCCGGCGTGATGATGCACCGCCGGCGAAAGATCAAACGTAATTTTCATGGCGCGCGCCGCAACGCGGACAAGATTTTTTCGTACTGCGCGGCTTGGGTGCGCGGATCGAAATCGCGCGTGGCGCGGGCGCGTGCGGCATTCCCCAGTCGCACGCGTAATTCTGGATCGCGCGCGAGCATTTTCAGCGCGTCCGCCAGCGCGTTTTCGTCGTGCGGCGCGATCAATCTTCCACCATCCGGCGCGATCAACTCGCGCGCCGTGCCAATGTCAGACGCGATGATCGGCATGCCGGATGCCATCGCTTCGACCAGCGCCAGCGGCATCCCTTCCGGCTCGATTGCCGAATAGCAAAAAAGATCCGCTGCCGCCAGCCAACGCGGCATATCGTCGCGCTGACCGGCGAGCGTGACGCGGAGATTTTCTTGGTCGCGCAATTCACGCATTTCTCGCGCGTATCCCAAATCGGACGCGCCGCCGACGAACGCCAGATGCAAATTCGGCATTTCATTTTTCAAACGTGCCGCTGCGCGTAACAAAACTGTTTGCCCTTTGGCGCGCGTCAGTTGCCCGACGCTCACGACGAGGAATGCGTCACGCGGAATTTTGAATTTGTCGCGCAAGTCGTTTGCCGCCGCGATGTGTGCCGCGCGGACGCCGGGATAAATGACCGTGGCGCCGGGAAAAAATTCCGCGACGAATGACGAGACGGCAATGCGGCGCGCGGCAAAGCGTCCCAAGACGCGGGCGCCGCGCGAGAGCGCGTGATCGTGCAACATCCAGACGAGCGGCACGCGCGCGAGCGGCGCGGCGAGCGCGGACAGCGTGTGCATGCGCGCGCTCGCGCTGATCATCACGTCCACCTGTTCACGCCGGACGAGGCGCACGATCGTGCGCACCGCGCGTGCGACTCCCCGCACGCCGCGGGAACTCAAGAGCCGCGCCGAATCGAGATACAAGGAATGCGCGGGAATGTCGCGGGCGCGTAATTGCGCGAGGAGCGCCGCATCGTCGCGCGTGAGAAAGATCGGCTGAAATTCCGCGCGGTCGAGCGCCGCCGCGAGGTTGAGCGTGATGATTTCCGCGCCGGTGAGCGCGGGCGCGTGATCGAGAAAAAGAATTTTCAATTGAGGCGTCCTCCACTTTTCAGGACGCGCAACGCATTGAGCGTGATCATTTCATTTGGACCGCGGCGTCCCCAATTTACAACTTCGTTCGATTTGGCTTTGCCGCGCGGAGACCAATAATACGCGTCCGCTTTCCACAATCCATTGGGCAGCCGTTTTTGTTCGACGATATCCAACGCCTCGTCCATGCGCGGATCGTTCAACGCGCGCAGACGCGCGAGAATGACGAGACACTGCAAAATATCATAATGCCAATAGAGCGGATAGTGCAACCGACGCCACTCGCTGCGGATCACCGCGCCGGTATGATCGGAGCGAAACAAACGATGCCGCAAGAAGAATTCTGCCGCGCGCTCTGCCGCCTGCCGAGCATCCGCATCGTCGGTCGCGTGGTGAAATTCGATCAAGCCCCACAGCGGTGCGAGTGTTTCGTAAAATGACGAGTGGACTGTTTCTTTTTCTTTGCGGCAATTCCAACCACCATCGTCCCATTGCCACGCGATCAAATTCCGCGCGATTTCTTCGACGCGCGCGTCGCGCGCCAGACCCCAGCGACTGCACACGGCGAGCGCGTTGCCTTCGATCGACGCGTGCACGCGCATTCGGCCAGTGACCCACCAATTGATCACGCGATGTTTTTCAGTTCCAAGCCATTGCAAAACCGTTTCCACTGCCGCGCGGATTCTTGGGGTCGCGGGCATTCCCAATTCCGTCAGCGAAACCAGCCGCCAATGTGCGCCCGTCCATTTCGAGTAGGGTTGCACGCCAAATCCGCCGTCTTTTTTCTGGTTGGACAAAAGCTGCCTGACCCGCTCGCCGTTTGGGATTCGCGCGAATTCAGCACGCACGGCAGAAGAATCGCGCGGCTCATCCAACACGTCGATGCGCGTCCAAAAACGCACGGAAGGATCGTGTGATTGCAAGAGCCATTGAGTTGCCGAATCACTGGAGTTCATTTCAGAATTCCTTGGTGCGCTGGTGCCATCTCGCGCACAGCGCGATCCTCCGAAAATTTTTACGCTTGCGCAATATCCTCAGCGCCGCGTCGGCGGGAGTGTCTCTGCTGAATCGCCCCTACGCGACGCTGCCTACTTGAGTTTTCTTTGATACAGATTCTGGACGCGCCTCAGTTTGCGAAAGATCAATTGCTGCATTGGTCCGGGTAATGCGCGCAGCGCGTGATGTCGAGTCCGACGTATCCAGTACCACGGCATCCAGAATTCGAGTCCGTGGCGTTCGCTGACCATCAGTGCTTCACGCCAGTGTTCCTCTTCGCTCGTTATTGTTTTGGAGGTTGGCTGAAAGCGAAAGCAAGCCAGATCAGCATCCAGACGATGACCGGGCGATTGTTTTGCCAGCCGGATAAAGTAATCATAGTCCATGGCATAGTGCAACCTGGCATCGAATTCTCCCACGACTGTGGCAGCCGACCGTCGCCAGAACACCGCCGGTTGAGGAAGAAATTCAGCGCGCTGAATCATTCGGCGCAAATTGAACGGCGGGGCATTGAGTTTGCCCATGAACGCGCCGGTCTCGTCGATGACCTGACAGTGTCCATAGACCCATTCCGCCTCCGGATGTGTTGCCAGATAATTTGCCACTCGTTCCAGTGTTCCCGGTAGATAGAGATCATCGGCATTCAGATATGCCATCACGTCGCCGCTTGCCATGAGCATTCCTTTATTGATCGCATCGGACTGTCCATGATCCGGCTCGGACACCCAGCGCAGCCGATTGCCGAAGCCGCGCAGTTTTGCCAGTGTGCCGTCGGTTGAGCCGCCGTCAATCACGATGTAATCGAGCGCGGCGTAGTCTTGGTCGAGCACGCTGCGGATCGTCGCTTCGATGAACGCGGCTTGATTCAGCGATGGTGTGATGACTGAAATTCTTATCGGTTGCATCTTTCATTGTGTCAACGCATGGTGGTTCAGTTTCAGAAACTTTGAATGTACTGCCGCCGCTTGAGAATCCGTTTGATTTCTCTGAACCAGTCACGCTTGAAATATCCGCCTTGGAAATTGGGTGACACTTGGTTCACGCGCCGGACGTTTTCCTGAATGACGGCGACGTACGGGCGATAGATCAAGTCAATGTGCTGGCGAGAGAGGCGATAGCTTTGGGCTAGATCAAATTGGCGGGGACCGAGTTGCCTGAATTGATGAAAATGATAAAAGAGCAGCGGCACATCGTCAATCCAGACCGAGCCATCGCGCAAGTGGATTTGGTAGTTGGAAATATTCCAAGGGGCAACCCCACAGCCAACATGATTCAAAACGACGACGCCGGGGAATCGAGTCAGCCAATCGTCCAAGTATTTCTGATCGCCCTTTTTGCCTTTTTCCGGACGAACGTAGCACCATTCGAGACAGCGTTCCCGCCACCAATGCAAGCAAGCCAGGGCGTTGGCATCCCGCCGGAAGGTGATCAAACTTACATTGTATATTCCCGATTCCTGCGCCATGAATGCCCATTCGGGCGAGTAACGGTGTTCGACAATGAGGATGGATCCATTACCCAGCGCCGATTCGACCGGTTCCGGCGGCGCGAAGAAAAACAGGTCGGCGTCTAGATAGGTGATATGGGAGACTGACGCGTCTTGGCTGAAAATATAGAGGGGCAGATCGGGCGTTGCCGTCCAATAATACTCCACCGCCGATCGCGTGTTCTTGACCGCGAGCAGCGCCGGGTTTTCAAATTCGCTCAAACGAATCAATGCGACGCGTGGCAAACGCATCCGGTCGAGAATCCGGTACGTCTCGTCGTCGAGCGCGAGAATCCACAATTTGAAATCGCCGGCATGTTGCATTAGCGATTGATGCAGCGCCAAGCCCATCAGCAGGTAGCGTTGGTCAAAGTACGTACAATAATTTCTGAGCGAGGTCAATTTTGCCGATTACCTTCCATCCGCGAATTCGGTTCGACAACATTTCGAGTCAACGGTAGTGAATCAGTCGTTGCGCCGAGCGTTTGAGGCGGGGTGGGACCAGTGAGCTTAGCCCGGCGAATGCATAACCGCGCGACCGCCTGATCTTCAAGAGGGCTTCGGTTCTCATCAGCCGTGGAGTATCACCAGCCCCAAAAAACTTTTCCCACTCCATCGCAACATCCAGTGCGAAGCCAAATTGTCGATCCAGCATGGCAAAGGTCCACAAAAGAGCATAGGCATGTTTGGACAAGTCATTCTGCCGCAGCCACTCGGTGGTCCTCAAATATCTTGCCTCCACCCAAGCCGGGCTTGGGCGAACAGATTTGGCGATTCGATCCTGGATGATGTCCCTGTCTAGCTCAGACACCTGATCGAACGTGCTTGACCGCATTCTGACTGCGCCGCGCGTTCTCAAATTCGATAGCCAAAAGCCATTCTGCAGCAACTCGCGGTGGGTCTCGCTAAACAAATCCTCTCCCCGGTATGCATCAATCAAGCCGGGCTCAACGTCGAGCGCAAGCACGCGCGTACGAATCCCATCCGCCAAACTGTTGAATAGACGCAGGTCGGTCCCCTGCGAATCAATCTTGAGCCAATCAATTTCGCCAAGCGCGAGCCGAGAGACAACGTCGTCTAGCCGCATTGCCGGCACGGTGGCTTGTTTTTCCACCGCAAATGAATCGGCGAAAAGATAGTGGTCTAGCGATGCCTCATCCGGCGGCAGGACGCTGGAGCAAAACGGTGAGTGGGTTAGAAAAAAATTCACGCCATCAACTTGCGGGATGCTGGTAATGGCTTGGTTCAGGACAAATCCTTTGTAGAATGAACCAGACGGAAGCTCGCGCATTTCACGCGAGTCTGGATCAAAGCCAACGTAAATCGAATGGCGTGCAATCGTCTGCCAGATGGGTGGCGGCTTGTCAGATGCGCCAATGTCCACCAGAACGGGATGGATGTTACACTCAGCCAGCACGCGATCAATTGCGCTTGGCTTCATGAGCGTACACCAATTTGACGCAGAAGTGTTCCTGCGTTCCAACGAAGCCGGCGAGATAGGCGCCTCAACAATGTCGGCTGAGCGCCATACGCTTTCTGCCACAGTACCGAACACTGCGCATTTTCCATCGGGAGTGGCCATCTTGAGGGGATCGGTGGGCAGTCACGCAAAGGGGGATTCAACCAGCCGCTCCCAGCCCAGGTATCCGCGTTGCTTGCCCGGTCATCAGAGCCAATGTGTTCCACCAGGCTATGTGGTGGGCGAAGGCATAAGTCCCCGCGCAGGATGTGCAGATACAACCAACGCACCGCCCAAATATTTCGCTGATGCTCCACGGCTGCCATCGCCGGCAAATCAGCGCCATAGCGGTACACATCAATGCCCTTGGCTTGAGACTGGCGGATCATGTCGAGCGCATCGAGTTCCATCCCTTGCCACGCGCGCTGCCAGGTTCCCCACACCAAGCATTCCGCCCTGCCATCAAAATACGGTTGGTCAGTCACGTCGCTGGGAGTAATGCGCGGATGAGTCCAGCCGGTCACACTGAGCACCCGCGCATCGTTCCGATAATGATCGAGCGCCGCGCATAGATAAGCGTACGTGCCGGGGACACAAATGAGATCGTCTTCGAAAACGATTACCGTATCGTGCTGCGCCAGCACTTCGGCGACACCAGCGCGAATCGATCGTCCCAAGCCAAGATTTTCCGTTCGCTCGCGGAGAATAACTTTGCACCAGTCAATCGCATTCAATGTCTTTCGGACCGCTCGGACAGAAGATACATGCTCAGGTACACGCGCCCCATCGCTGAAAGCATAGATCATCGGCGCGTGGTTGTCGCGCAGACATTCTAGCGTCCGCGCCAGCATATCGGGACGATTGTAAGCGAAGAGAACAATCGGAATTGTTTGAGCCACGGTCGCCATTCACTTTCTCGGTCGGAAAAGAAATCCGCGATATTGACATTGCTCTGGCGCATTGACAATGAAGGGGCGCGCTCCAATAACAAATTCGCGAACCAACTCCAAGTCCGAGTGACTGGCTTGATCCAAAAAGGCGCTCCGATTCAGGCACCAACCTAGATATTCGGTATTGTAACCGTAGTTGTATGGACGTTGGATAAAGACAAACGACGGCGATTGGAGCACGGTTGGCAGTTGCGTAATAAAAAGATAGCCGCGTGTGGCGCGGGCAAGTTTTTCCAATAATCGCTGCCAATCTTCAGCATAATGTAGCGAGGTGCTCGCCATGACAAAATCAAAAGTCCGAGTTAGGCAACTGTCGTCCGCATAAAAACGCTGTTCTGGAAAAAGTCGCGCGCCGTATTCGGTCAGCAAAGGCATGTCTTTGCAATGATATTCGATTCTTACATCCGGCAACAATGTTCGTGCGAAAAGGTAATAATGCCCGATGCCTCCACCCCAATCAAGCATTGACAACGTGTCTGACTTGTGCGCGGCTAGCGCGATAGCATAGCCGAATGCCAGGATGGTGTTTTGGTTAGAGACATCCTCGTTGGTGACCATTTCAGACTCGTGCGCAATGCCCAGAGGGGTTGGACCGGCGGCCATCGCGGCGAAGCGACTCCACTTGCGTTTGTATACCTCTAGAATCTCCGCGACATTCCACCCTTTGACTTGGTGCGTTAGTGCATAGTCCCAGCCTTCGGGGATATATTCCCATTCAGCTTGCGCTTTGCCACGCAGGAGGGGAAGTTTGGATTCCCTTTTAAGCCGAGCCAAGCCACGCCATAGCAGCGGCGGTGTCAAATCGCGCAAAACGGATCTTAGCATCGAGCGATGAACCTTTCAGATTGCGGTTGGGTCAAGCCAGCCGGGTCTATTCGAATCCGACACAAAGCGTACCGGCTTGCGCTAAAAGTCGCAAGATCAGCGGACGCAAATGCTGCAGCAAAGGAATCGGTTTATACAGAAGCGCGATATAGGCGAGCATTCTCAGCCGAAGCAAGGGTGTTTGCCACCATGCTTGCCGGCTATAAGGCAGACTTTCATTGACCGGGACGTTGTGGCTGCGGAGGATGTCCGCCTCAATGCGCCACCGCGCCGGTTGAGCATGTGCCGAGAATTTGGATGCCGCGTGAATGCGGTAGCCACCGCCGTACGCGCGATGGAGCACGGACTGGCTCGGCTTGAGCAGCTTGCCGATGCGGATGAACCAGTCCCAATCGAACCCCACGTGGACATCCTCGCGCAGCGGACCTACTCGCTCAACCATTGAGCGCCGGATGAATACGGCTTGGCTGGACAGATTCCATTCCAGGTAAATCAAGTGGCTCACGGAAAACGGTGTGTATTTTGTTGCCCAAGTGATTTGATCATTCTCGTCAATCAAATAGATATTTCCACAAAACAGTTGTGCATTGGGGTATGCCTGAAAACTCTCGGCGATCGTACGGAAAAAGCCGGGGAGGTACAGGTCGTCGGAATTTTGCCAACCCACAAGATCGCCGGTTGCCTTGGCAAACCCTTGGTTGATCGCGTTGGATTGGCCTTTGTCCGGCGCGTTGCTCCAGTCCGAGATGTATTCGGCGTACTTTTCGATAACCGCAACGCTCCCATCTTGCGATCCGCCATCCATCACAATGATTTCCGTATTCGGATAGTTCTGATTAAGGATCGATAAGATGGTTCGTTCAAGAAACTGTCCTTGATTGTAAGACGGCACGATTACCGAGATTCTTGGATACGCGGGATCGCGAGAGCCAATTATCGCTGGATCGAACTGAGGACGCGCCACGAATGCTTGAATGTCTCTGGAGGTAAGCGTTTTCTGGCGTGTCATTCTTCGCTCACACCCCGGTCGTCAAAACAAAGCACCCCAAACCATAGAACGATTCTGAGGGTCGCGTGGCTAGTGCTTCCTCTTCGTGAACCTGAATCCAAACATTGCGTCCGGGTCGCTTGGACCAGAATTCTTTCTTGCGAATGGAGAATCCTTCCAGCAGGGCGGGGAGACGCTGATTCCCATAGACTCGATGAAGTGGTCGGAACACGGCATCCTTGCCGACCGGCAGCGTGAGGAGCATGATACCGTGCGGCTTTTTGAGCAAGCGTCGTAATTTCCTCATCGCGATTAGATCGCCGTCGGGAGATTCTGAACTCCCATAACGTCCGCCGAGTCCCACGTGCTCAATAGAGGAACAATTGATGATGATATCAAACTCCGCGCCGCCAAAGTCGAAATCTAAAATATCTCCCGTCTGAATTTGCAGATGCTCAGGGGCATAAGGCAGGTTGAGAGGTAGACGATCAAATCCCACGGCGTTCGCCCCTCGGATCGCCGCCGTTAGTCCCAAGAACGCATCCCCGCACCCAAAATCCAAGACAGTACCGGGATGATCGGGCACGTGAGCGGCTACCCAAGCCCACTCGATGAAACGATCGCCTGCCAAGTCGAGGACGGATCGATCTTTGCCCCAATCTGACAGCTTGACGAAAGCGAATCCCAGCTTCTTGACAAGTTCTCTGGTATGCATTGCCTCTTCCCGAATATTTTCTCAACTATGCCAACACGAGGTTTCCCAGCCGGAATGCGCGCAAAACGTCGCGCCAGTGGAATGGGGCATAGCCATGCGCGAATCCATAATGCGCCTGCCCCGCGCGTTGGATTGCATTACCCAACGCGCGGGCGTACGGCGCATAGACCAGACGCCGCTGCTGCTGTGTGAATTTGTATCCCTTCGAAGCCAGATAGGGGCGCAAACCCAGAATTTGCCTGTTGACGATTTGCAACGAATGGAAGTGATAAAAAATCAATTCATCGTCATTGACCCAGGTGCTATCTGCACTGGCATGCAAGTCGTAGTTTGATATATTCCACGGTGCCAATCCGCCGCCCTTGTGCTGCAGAACGCTCACGTTCCTGAAGCGGATGGTCCAATCATCCAAATACTTTTGATCGCCGCACTGCCCGGTTGCCGGATCGAGATAGCACGCGGCAAGGCATTGCGCTTTCCACCAGTTCAAGCACTCGCGCCCCGCGCGGTCATCGCGGAAAACGATCATGCTGACATTGTAAATTCCCGATGTTTGCTCCCAAGCCTGATACTCTGGCGAAAAGCGATGCGGAATGATCAAGATCGAGTTGTCGGCGAGTTCGTCGTAAATGGGCTGCGGATCGTTGAAGAAGAACAAGTCAGCATCGAGATAGGCAATGCACCCTGCCTGGGGTTCGCGTTCCATCACGTGGAGAAGGAGCGGCGCTGTGCACGTCCAGCAGTACTCAGCCAGCGTGCGATTCTGCCTGACGCCGCGCAAGGCATCGTCCTCAAATCTCTCCAGCGGGATTAGGCGTGTGTTTGGCAATTTCAGCTTACTCAGAACGGTGAACGTCGTATCGTCCATGCACAGGATCCAGAGGGTGAATGCCTCGCAATGAGCCGACAAGGAATCGTGCAACGCCAATCCCTTATAAAGATAATTCTTATCGAACAGAGTACAAAAAGTATACTTCATAGTGCTGGCAATGTCAGATTAGCCACGAAAGAACTCAAAGAACGCAAAGAAAGATCGCGTTTTCTCTGTGATCTTTGCGTTCTTTTGCGGCAAACCGACTAATCTGGCATTGGCGAAATATTTACTGTGGAAATTCAACAAGACGAATCATTCCTATCACATCCGTGCATAGATATTAGTCTGTGACTGGTTGATATGGACGGGGCATACGCCCCGAAATTCTTTTTTACTCATTTGAGCGAGGTAGGGCATTGTTTGCGCCAAATAATATAGCCGCTCCGCGTTGTCCAAGATCAGTAACCCTCCCGGTTTCACTTTGCTCGCGCTGTGCATCAGGCACGCGGGTCTTGCTCGTCCATCAATTAATACAACATCAAAATATTGTTCAGGGAAAGGATCGATCTGCTTCGCATAATTGCGAAACGTATAATTCTTGAGCGATTCGTCAGCCGTAGCATACTGGCGCGGATCGGCGGGGTCGCAGGATTGCGCCCACGCCTCGCCTTTGAATTCCGGTGCGATCAAACGGTAATCTACTGGGGGTGCTGCTTTGAGATACTTGGACACTAGATCGAACCACGCCGAATCGTGTTCGACCGAAACTAAAGCCGCCTGCCAACGGAGCCAAAACAGCGTAGAACCGCCGCTGCCAAATTCAAAAACGCGTATGCTATCCCGTGAATCGAGCCAGTGCTTCAAGAAATCGATCGCCTCAAAACAGAGCCACGGCAATCGCGCATTGAGCAAATAATTTGGTTGCAGCGAATGCCACCAAGCAAAAACATACTTGCGCTGAGTAGGCGTAGCCCAGATCGTACGGAGATAGTCAAAGATATCTAGCTGTCGGCGAACATAGCGCTTTACCGGTCGCAAGCGAGCATTCACGCGACCGGATGCTCCCCGCTGCTTCGCCAATCGTACGTCACCAGAATTTCCCCCTGCCCACGCTGAATGATTGAACCGGTGCCGAAAAAATCTCCCTCTTCGACACGGATCTGAAATGCCGATTGGAGCCAATCCACAATCTCGCCGTTCACCTCGCAGAATAATGCGCAGGTGTAAATGCCGGCGCGCAGGCTGAACTTGGGCCACACACACTCAAACCATCCGGATTTGGCAATGGGTAACCGGAGCCGTCCGACGTCCTTCGAGTTCAAGTTCGTGATCACCACTCCTTGCGGATTGTATAAATTGAATGCAATATTGACGTTGGCGTTGTTGAGTTCTTGTTGCGACTCGTAGTAGAAGCGGACCACAATATCCTGTCCCGACAAGACCGTCGCCAATTCATTGCCGTCAGTGCCCAGAATTCGCACCTCGGTAAAACGCAGGGTCTGTGTTCCAGTGCGGTCCCGTCGATCACGCAATTCAGCTTCACGCGGCGCGGCGGTCTTCTCCTCAAGATAGAACCGGATAGCCGGTTCTATCGGACCGGCAAATACAATCCTGCCGGTATCGAGCACAATTCCAGACTCGCATAAATTCTGAACGGCTGCCATGTTATGGCTCACAAACAACACCGTTCGCCCCGTCTTGGCTACCTCCCCTATTTTGCCCAAACACTTTTTTTGAAACTGAGCATCTCCCACCGCCAGCACTTCATCGATGATGAGGATCTCTGGCTCCAAGTGCGCCGCCACGGCAAAGGCAAGCCGCACGTACATCCCGCTGGAATAGTGCTTGGCGGGCGTGTCGAGAAATCTTTCGACTTCGGCAAACGCGACGATCTCGTCAAACTTGCGTTGGACTTCGGCGCGCGTCATCCCTGACACGGCGCCACTCAGGAAAATATTTTCGCGCCCCGTCAATTCGGCGTGAAAGCCGGTGCCAACTTCGAGCAGCGATCCAACCCGCCCGTAAATCTCCGCGCGCCCGCGTGTCGGCTCGGTGATGCGCGAGAGAATCTTGAGCAACGTGCTTTTGCCAGCGCCATTTCGTCCGATGATGCCGACGACTGTGCCTTCGTGAATATCGAATGACACATCCTTGAGTGCCCAGAAGGTCTCGATGCTGCTAGCCGGTCCGCGCGCTATCGATCCTAGGCGTCGCGGCAGCGCCAGCAAATCCTCGCGCAGTGTTTTGTAACGCACTTGCCCGACCTGATGCGTGAGATGGTACGCCTTGCTCAAATTCTCGGCACGAATCGCGATCTCATTCATAGAACATCGGCAAAGCCGCGCTCAATGCGGCGGAAAACGTACAGCCCGCTGGCAAAGAACATGAGCGACACGAGTGTCGCACTAACAATCATTTCGATGGTCAGCGCACTCTGTCCCAGAATCGCCCAGCGGAAACCCTCGATGAACGCAACCGCCGGGTTAAGACTGAATAAGGCGCGCCACTGTTCTGGCACGATGGTTGTGGCATACGCGACGGGACTGGCATATAACCAGACCTGGACGAGAAAGGGCAGGGCGTACGAAAAATCGCGATAGTACACATTCAACCCGGAAAGCCACAAGCTGACGCCGGTCGCAGCGAGAAGCGTCAGCAACAAAAAGAATGGCAATGCGACGAGCTGCCAGGTCGGCATGACCTGGTAGATTAGCATCAAGACGAACAGGACGATAAGCGAAACGGCAAAATCAATCAGCACGGAGGCGGCGCTGGCGATGGGTATGATCACGCGCGGAAAGTACACTTTGGAAATCAAGTTGGAATTGCCGATGAGACTGTTGCCCGCGCGTTGCAGCGCGCCAGCAAAAAGATTCCACGGCAACATTCCGCAAAAGACAAACAAGACATACGGGCTGCCATCGCTCGGCAGTTTGGCAAAGCCGCCAAAGATAACCGCAAAAGTCAGCGCCGCAACGAGTGGTTGCAAAACGACCCAAATCACACCCAAGGCAGTTTGCTTGTAGCGCAGCTTGACGTCTCTGCCGGCGAGAATAATCAATAGATCGCGGAAAGCCCATAACTCGCGCAGATTGAGCGTAGCCAGTCCGTGTGTGGGCTGGACGACGACCGTCGGGCGTCGAGTCTGCCTTGGGAGATGTGTTTGCGCTTGGGTCGCAGTCGGTTCCGTCTCAAGCTGACTCATCCACGCGATCCTTCATACCACTCGATGGTTCGTTGCAGCCCTTTTTCAAATGAGATGCGCGCCTCGAAACCGAATCGGATTTTCGCGCGGCTTGTGTTCAACTTGCGGCAAGGTTGCCTAGTCCAACGCGACAAGTCGCCCAAACGCGCGCGGCACTCTGCTAACTTTCCCGCAGTAACGCGTTGATGCGCGCGACAATCATATCAATCGCGATTTGGTTGAAGCCGCCTTCGGGGATGATCACATCCGCGTAGCGTTTGCTCGGCTCGACGAATTCGAGGTGCATCGGGCGGACGGTTTCCAAATATTGCGCGACGACGGATTCGCGCGTGCGCCCGCGTTCGGCGATATCGCGTTCGAGCCGCCGGATAAAGCGCAGGTCGGCATCCGTGTCGACAAAAATTTTGATGTCAAACATCTGCCGCAACGCCGCGTCGACGAAAATCAAAATGCCGTCCACTAAAATCATCCGGCAGGGCGCGATGCGCCGCGTTTCTTTCGTGCGGACGTGCGTCGCAAAATCGTACTGCGGAATTTCGACGGCTTGATCGTCGCGCAATTGGCGCAAATGCGCGACGAACAGATCGGTTTCGAGCGAATCGGGGTGATCGTAATTGATGCGCGCGCGTTCGGCGGGCGGCAGCGCGGAGCGATCGCGATAGTACATATCGTGTTGAATGAACGCGATTTGTTCGGGCTGAACGCGTTCGAGAATCGCGCGCGAGACGGTCGTTTTGCCGGAGCCGGA
>JACQGS010000103.1 GCA_016199405.1 Chloroflexota bacterium
ATCCTTCGCTTCGCTCAGGACGCCTCCTCGCAATGACATCTGAACGCTTACTCGTCAAACTTTTGCGGAACATTTGGCATTGTGAGGCGATGCGTATAGAATAGTTGTCAAAGGAAGGTCGTATGCGCAAAACCTATTTTGCTTTCAATCTGATTGCCATCGCGTTGCTCGCCGCGCTTGTCCTGAGCGCAGTCGAAGGATGCGCGCCAACGGTTAGCCAAAACCCAACGTCAACTTCCGCCCCCTCGGTCGCGGTAACTTCAACGTTCAATCCAGCCGAGCCCACGTTGGTCGCGCCATCGGGCTACCGCCCCGTGCAAGCCGGCGATTTGGTTGAGGGAATGCACATCGGATATCAATACATTCTTCCATCCCTCCAAACGCCATTGGTCACGGCGGCGTTCAACGAAAATCTTCAATCGTTTTTGTTCATCAAGCCTGAGATGAACGACGAGTTGATCGCGTACTTTCGAGAATTGGGGGGTGTCGCTCGCGATATCTATGCGTTCGATGAAGATAAGGCGGGGCAAAAAGAACCTCAGCCGGTCAAGATCGAAGCGAATAAACCGGTTGAATATGTGATTATCCCTCTGCCGGACGACGACCGCGCGTGGTCGGTCACCGAAACGCAAGAGGGGCAAATTCGGACGGCATACAAACTCGTGCGCCGGAAAGATGGGGGGCTGCGGTTCGTGGATGCGTACGACAAAGTCGCGCTGACCGCCATGCGCGCCATCAACACTACTCACAACGGAACGGGCGCGGGTTTGTTGTTTTCATCGCGGCTGGCGCTCTTGAAACTTTTTTTGACGGACGAAAAGTATCAACGGGGGACGGATGTAATTGTGCGTTTTCCGCCGGACGTGAAAGATTATGATGCCCGCATTCTCAAGATTGATCCCAGTCAACAAGGGCTGAACCGTAATCAGGAATGGGCGATTGTCTCGCGCCCCGGCGCAATTCCGCTTGGGGCGCCGCCGTAAAAAGAAAAACTCGTTTTCTTTGCGAAAACGAGTTTTTCTTTTGAAAATCGACTAGATCTTTCCCTTCATCATCGGATCGAGCGCGTCGCGCAGACCATCGCCGACGAAGGTGAACGAGAGCATAATCGTCGCGATGGCAATTGCCGGGGTGATGAGCAAAAAGATTTGCGCATTGATTGCGTCGCGACCTTCCAGCAACATTCCGCCCCAACTCGTTGGAAACAGTGAGGCGGGGTCTGTCGCCGGGCGCATTCCGACGCCCAAGTAGCCGAGAATCGCTTCGACCAGAATTGCGTTGGGAATAATGAACGCGGCGGAAACAATAATCGGCGCAAGCGAATTGGGGAGCAAGTGTTTCAGCATGATGCGGATGCGATCCGCCCCCACCATCCGTGCGGCTTCGACAAACTCTTTTTCTTTTAACGACAAGACTTGGCCCCGGACCAGCCGGGCGACGCCCACCCAATTCACGATCGCCAGCGAAACAAAGAGCAGAATCAAACCGTTGAGCAGATTGCCGATCCATGTGTCGCGCAATGCGGTCATCATCAGAATGAAAAACAACAGGTCGGGGAACGCGTAAATGATATCAGTGATCCGCATCAACAGATTGTCTACTTTGCCGCCCGCAAAGCCGGCGATCAATCCGACCGTCGTTCCAACGGTCAGAATAATCAACATCGGCACCAAACCCACAATCAAGGAGGTGCGCGCGCCATAAATCAAACGACTCAGCACATCACGACCAATCGCGTCAGTGCCAAACAAAAAGCGCGGGTCGCCGGCGCGAGTAGGATCGGGGTCGCTCACCCACGCGGCGGGACGAAAGGTATAGCCCGAGTAGGATTGGAGCGCGTTGTGGGGCGCAAGCACGGATGCGAAAACCGCAATCAGCACGAACGCGATGATAATGCTTAGTCCGACCATCGTTGCTTTGTTCTTGCGCATCCGTCGCCACGCATCCGAGTAGAGACCCGAGGGCTTGCGTTGTAAGACGGTGGCGACCGGAGATTGCGGCGCGAGTGGTCCTTGAACCCGAGTTGCAACTGCCATTTCGATTTATCCTTCTTTCTTCCCCATTTGAATGCGCGGATCCAGAAATCCGTAAATAATATCCACCGCCAAATTAGCGAGCGCGATCAAGAGCGCGTAAAACAGTGTGAGCGCCATGATGACGGTATAGTCGCGCCGACTGACCGAGCGAACAAATAGATCGCCGATGCCCGCGACGCCGAATTGATTTTCAATGATAAACGATCCGGTGACGAGACCTGCCAGTGCGGGTCCAGCAAAAGTGACAACCGGAATCAACGCATTCCGCAACATATGGCGCAAGACCACCACGCGCTCTCCCAAACCTTTGGCGCGCGCGGTGCGAATATAATCACTCCGCATGACATCCAACATGCTGGCGCGGGTCAACCGCGCCGCAAACGCGGCGGTTGGAAGCCCCAACACAATCGTTGGCAAGAACCAAGATTGCCAGCGTTGCCAATAATCTATTTCAATGACATTGATGACGCCCAACCAAACGGCAAATACAATGATCAAAAGAATCCCCATCACAAAACTCGGGATACCATATCCAATCGTGACGACAAACAGACTCGCGTAATCTACTGCCGTGTTTTGTTTGAGGGCGGAGATAATGCCCATGGGAATTCCAAATGCCAAGGCAAAGAGCAGGGCGAGGATTCCCAACGTCGCGGTTGTGCCGATTTTGCTCTGCCATGCGGGTTTATCGTCCTGAACGCCAAAGATGACATCCGAGACGCTTCGGCCGCGATAGCGATACGAGGGACCTAAATCGCCGCGCAAAAGACTAAAGATATAATTTTCGAACTGCGCGTCGATGAAAGCTTGCCCGGATTCGATCACGCCGCGCCCTTCTTTTTGCGCCTGCTGAAACGCTTCCGGATTGAAGAACAGCGGCTTGTTGAGACCGAAGGTCTTGTCGAGTTGATCCGAAATGCGCCGATCGGCTTTATTGGGATCAACGTCCCACGGTCCGCCCGGCGTGGCATGCATTACGATGAACGTGATCAACGCGACCGAGAAAAGAACCGGAATAATCCATAGCACGCGGCGAATGATAAATTGAGTTCGGGTCATAAAATTTCACTTGGTGAATTGAATTGCGCCGATTGACTCCGCATGGCGCGGAGCCAATCGGCGCGGACTTGCATTATCGAACGACGTTCACCAACACGCGATTATTGTTTAGGATACGATGGACCGACCTTGGTCAGGTCTACATCGAAGGTCCACGGTGTCCCTTGGAAGAACCCGGGTACCCACGCATCGCTGGACGCAAAGTTGTCTTTGAGCCCAATGAGATACGGTTTCACCAAATAATCGTACGTGTTGTAGTACGCAAACGCGGCGGGGATGTCGTTGATGACGATCTTTTGCGCCTGTTTATAGAGGTCAACGGCTTTGTTGAAATCCAGTTCTGCATCCGCTTTGGCTATGAGCGCGTCAAAATCCTTGTTGCAGTAGCCGGTGCGTTTGCCGAAACCAGCGCAGACCCAGTATACGCTCAGCCAGTTTTGCGGATGATGATAGTCTTCGATCCAACCGGCGGTGAATAACTGCGGCGTCGTCTTGAGTTCTTTCAATAACGCCGTCAACACGGTCGCGTCCACGGGGTCAAGAATGACGGGGCAGTTGAGCGCGGCGACGAAGTAACCCGCCATGGCTTGAAAGCGAACGTGATTGCGCGCGGTCGCGCTATAGGTGAGTTTAATCTCACCCAGTTTCGCGCAATCAATTTTCTTGCCATCCGCCGTCCCGTACCCGGCTTTTACGAGGGTGTTGAACGCTTCTTTGGGATTGGTGTCTGCCACGACGGCAGTTGCATCAAAACCCGGCACTCCTGGCGGAATCCACGAGCGATAGGGTTCGGCTTGCCCCTTGAGAATATCCGTGGTCCAGTGTTTGCGGTCGAAAATCTGGGAGAACGCGATGCGAACTTGTTTGTCGGTACTGGGCTTGGTGGTGTTGTTGAAGCCGACGTACGTTGTCCACGCCGCGGGACCGTGCAGCCATTCCTTGCTCAAGGTCGCGTCGGCTTTAACCGTGCCGAAATCTTCCGGCGCGACGCCAATCACATCACACTCACCTTTTTTGTACGCTTCAAATTGTTGAGCGCTATCGGTGATGTAGAGAACTTCAACGCGATTGAATTTGGCTTTATCGCCGCGCCAATTCGCGTTCGGCTCAAAGACCCAACGCTTGCCTTCTTCGATCTTGGTCACTTTGAATGGACCATTCCCGTTGTGACCTTCGGGTTTTGTCCACCAGTTGTCTTGATCCTTGTCGGCTTTGGCTTTGTCGGTGGGGAAGGTCACCCACATGGAGGATACATAGTTCCAAAAACCGACGGGATTGACGAATTCGACTTCGAGCGTCTTGTCGTCAAGCGCTTTCACGCCATAGTCGTTGGCGAGCATCTTGTCAATATCGGCGCTCGCGACTTTTTTCGGATCGGTCTCGTCGAGTTTCGCCGCACCCTTGATGTCGTAAACGATCGAGGTGTATTGCTTGCCGACAACGCGCGGGTCAACTTCGCGACGCAGCGCGTATTCGAAATCTTTCGCGGTCATCGCCGTGCCGTCAACACGTTTCAAGCCAGAGCGAATCGTAAAGACGAGTTTCTTGCCCCCGTCTTTGGATTCCCATTTTTCCGCCGCGCCAGGGACAACATTGCCCTTGGCGTCAATACGGGTCAGCCCTTCGTACATCATCTGCATCAACCCGATTTCGCCGACGAACGACGATTTTTGCGGGTCAACCACGTCTGGACCCGAGGTCAAGCAGATGCGGAGCACTTTGATGCCGGCAGTTGCGGCTGTTGGCGCCACCGGCGCGGCGGTTGTGGGTGCCGCGGGTACCGCGGTGGCTGGCGGGGGCGGTGGGGGCGTCGCTGTGGGTGCGGGTGCGCATCCCACAATCGCGATCGCGAGAACGAGAACTGCAATCAATACGAACTTGTTCATCTTCTCCTCCTGAGAGTATGTGAACCTAAAACATGACTGGGCAGAGAAAAAAATTGTGTGAGAGTTCACCTCCTTGATTGTCGAGAAATAACCTGAGATTCCTCGAATGCTAGGAACAACTTGAGTGTAAATCGGCTTGGGTGAAAAGTCAATTTCCGGAATCAAACCACGTGGCAGGCAACCCAATGCTGAGCACCGACTTCGCGAAATTCCGGATCGACGCGTTTGCAAATGTCAATCGCCAGCGGGCAGCGCGTATGAAAACGGCAGCCGCTGGGCGGATGGACCGGGCTGGGCACATCGCCAGTCAGAATGATGCGCTCGCGTTTTTCTTCGATGATCGGATCGGGAATCGGAATCGCCGACAAGAGCGCTTTGGTGTACGGATGCAAGGGATTTTGGTACAGCGCGGTGCGATCCGTCAGTTCGACTATTTTGCCCAAGTACATCACCGCAATCCGATCCGAAATATGCCGGACGACTGAAAGATCGTGGGCGATGAACAGGTAGGTCAGATGGAATTTTTCTTGCAGTTCTTCGAGCAAATTGATGATCTGCGCCTGAATCGAAACGTCCAATGCGCTGATCGGCTCATCGCAGACGATAAAATCGGGCCGCACGGCGAGCGCGCGCGCGATGCCGATGCGCTGGCGCTGTCCGCCGGAAAATTCATGCGGATAGCGATTGACAAAGTACGGATTCAAGCCGACGACCTGCAGTAATTCTTGGACCTGCTCTTTTTTCTCTTTGCCTTTGGCAATGTTGTGCACTTCGAGCGGCTCGCCGATGATGTCGCCGACGGTCATGCGCGGATTGAGCGACGCGTACGGGTCTTGGAAAATCATCTGCATATGCCGGCGCATCCTGCGCAACTCTTCACCTTTCAAGCGCGCGAGGTCCTTGCCTTCAAAGAAAACTTCGCCTTCGGTCGGACGATAGAGTTGCAAAATCGTCCGACCGGTCGTGGACTTGCCGCAACCCGATTCGCCGACCAAGCCCAACGTTTCGCCGCGCTGGATGCTAAAATCCAAACCGTCCACGGCTTTGACGTCATCGACTTTGCGCTGAATAATAATTCCTTGCGTAATGGGAAAATATTTCTTTAATCCCCGAACTTCGACCAGCGTGCCGTTGTGTGTCATTGTGGTTGCCATATCAATCCCCTCAAGCGAGATTTCGAATTTCAATTTTCTATCGGACGATGCTGAACAAACGCCCCAGCCAGTCGGCTACGCGTGGGTTAGTGAGAATGATCAACAAAGCCAAGAGGGCAAAGAGAAACCGCGTTTCAAGCCGCGAGCGGTCAATCTCGGCGCACAATTCGGCGCACGTTTTCCCAAACTCGGAGTGATTCTCGTCGCGCGCAGTCATAGTCCCGTAGCGGATGCTTAATTATGCGCGCCCACGCGCCTTCACCACATCTTGCCAATTCCAGCACGCGACCGAGTGGCGCACCGCCGAAACTTCTAACGGCGGGTTTTCGTGCAAACATTTTTCCGTGCGGAAGCGGCAACGATCGTAAAACGGACAGCCCGTAGGCATCGTGACCAAATCCGGCGGCAGCCCCTCAATCGGCGTCAGTTTTTCTTTGCGCGTTTCGTCCAAGCGCGGGATCGAGCCGAGCAAGCCGAGCGTGTACGGATGCAAGGGATTGCCGAAAATTTCTTTGACCGGCGCGGTTTCAATGATAAAGCCGGCGTACATCACGTTGATACGGTCGGCCAGCCCGGCAATCACGCCGAGGTCGTGCGTGATCCAAATAATTGCCATGCCCAATTCGCGTTTTAGCCGCTTGACGATGTCAATAATTTGCGCCAGAATCGTCACGTCGAGCGCGGTCGTCGGCTCGTCGGCAATGAGGAGTTGGGGCGTGCACGAGAGCGCCATCGCGATCATCACGCGTTGGCGCATTCCGCCGGAAAATTGATGTGGATAATCTTCGATGCGCCCTTCGGCTTCCGGAATCCCCACCATTTTCAGCAATTCCACCGAGCGCTTGCGCGCCTGCTCTTTGGTCATGCCCAAGTGCAATTCCAACGACTCGCCGATTTGCGTGTCAATCGTCAGCACCGGGTTGAGCGAAGTCATGGGATCTTGAAAGACCATCGCGATTTTATTTCCGCGCACGGAACGAATCTCTTCGTCGTCCACGGTTAAGAGATCGCGGCCCTGAAAAAGCACTTGCCCGCCGGCAATTTTGCCGGGCGGCTGTGGAATCAAACGCATCACCGAAAGCACCGAGACGCTCTTGCCGCAGCCCGATTCGCCGACCAAACCGAGCGTTTCGCCTTCGTCCACCGCAAAGGTGACGCCGTTGACCGCATGCACAACGCCATCTTGCGTGTGAAATTCGGTGCGTAGATCCTTGACTTCGAGTAAAGTCCCCATTCACTTCCTCCCAGAGGAATATCGAAAAATTAATCCACGAGTTCCGGGTCAAGCGCCTCGTTCAGCGCGTCGCCAAAGAATGCGAATGCCAATACGATCAGCGTCAAAATCAAGCCGGGGATAAAGACGAGCCACAAGAATTGCGGAAACGTGCGCCAATAGCGGCCAAAATTTTCCGCCGCGATATTGCCCCAGCTCGGATTCGGCGGTTGCAGACCAATGCCCAAATAACTCAGATAACCTTCCGAAAGCGCGATAAAGCCCATCCCCATCGAGAGCGCAACGATAATTGGGGCGAGCGCGTTGGGCAAGATATGCCGCCCAATCACGCGCCACGTCGGCACGCCAATCGATCGCGCGCCGATGACATATTCGCGCTCTTTGACCGTCAGCACCTGACCGCGCACAAAACGCGCCAGCCCCGCCCAGCCCACAAATCCGAGCGCGATAATGACCACGGCGTAATCTAGATAGCCACTGCGCGCCAAATCCGCGAAACCATTCGAGCGCGCCCAATCCAGCACCGCCGGGCGAATCGTCGCCGCGATCAGAAAGGTAAAGAGCAAGCCGGGGAACGCAAAAAGAATTTCCGTCGTGCGCATGATCAGGTTTTCCAGCCAGCCGCCAAAATAACCGGCGGCTGCCCCCAACGGGATTCCCAGCGCGAGGTTGACGACCGTCACCAATAGCACGACGAACGCGGACGACCGCGCGCCGTAGATCAAGCGACTCAGCATGTCGCGGCCGAGCGAGTCCGTTCCGAGCCAATGTTGCGCGCTCGGCGGCTTTTCGATGTTGTCCAAATCTTGCTTGTCGTACGAATAGGGCGCGAGGAAATTTGCAAAGAGCGCGGTGAAAAAGAACGCGACAATCAGGAGAAAGCCAATCAGCGCCGGAATATTGCGAAGCGTTCGCAACGCAATCCGCATCCACGGTGAAGGGGAGCGCTTGAGCGTCGGCGCGCTGGTACGCGTCGCTAATGAAATCGTCGTTGTCATTTGGATGAACGAATCCGCGGGTCAAGAATGGGGTAAAGCAAATCCGCTGCCATATTCGCGACGACGTATGCCACCGCAATGATGAGCGTGATGCCCATGATGATATAGTACTCGCGCGCGGTGAAGGCATCCAAAGCCAACTGCCCGACTCCGGGGATGCCAAACCAATTCTCGACCAAGAAGGATCCCTCGACCAAACCGCCGATACTCAAGGTGAGAATCGTTGCGATCGGAATCAGCGCGTTCCGCATCGCGTGCCGCAGAAGCACCATCCGCTCGCGCAATCCTTTGGCGCGCGCGGTGCGAACGTAATCCTGCCCCAACGTTTCGATAATCCCCGCGCGCATCTGCCGCGTGAGCACCGCAACAATGCCGAGCGATTCGATCAATATCGGCAACAGCACTTTGGTGCTCAGAATCCCATCCCAGTGACCACCGACCATTGGTAAGAACGGACCAATCGCGAATTGGAGGTTCGCAGCATTGAGCACAAGATCGTGACGTCGGGAAAAAATGAACGTTAGAAACGGAAGCAGAAAGAGGAGTGGAATCGAAACCGCAATCAGCGAGAGGAAGCGGACGGAATAATCAAACCATGAATTACGCGTGAGACCGGCGAGCAACCCCAAGGGTATGCCGACGATAACTCCAACCACCAACGCGGCAATATTCAACTGAATCGTCACGGGGAGGCGCTCCGCAATAATTCTACCTACGGGTTGGTCGCGGTACTTGACCAAGCCATAACCGAAATCGCCTTGCACCGCCTTGAAGACGTAGTTGAAGTACTGCTGATAAACTGGTTGGTCAAAGCCATATTCCGCTTTGATCCGCTCAATGGTCTCCGGATTCGCCTTCAATCCGACCATGATATTAATCGGATTCCCTGGACCATATAAACCCAGGAAGAAAGTAAGAATCGAGACAAAAAAGAGCACGACCGGTAACCATACGAGCCGCCGCGCAAGAAAGGTCGCCATTGGCTTGAACCCACCTAATTTCCGAAGAATACCCAGAAGATGAACGCCTCGATGATGACTTGTGTGATCCAGAAGATAAACATCCAGCGGATAAGGTCAGCCTTCATTTGCCTCATGTCTGCATGCAGTGCGGCATAGGATTCTGCCAATCCGCTTTCGAATTCCTCTTTGACAGGCATCGTCACGTCAACCTCGTGTCGAGTGACGGGGAACATCTCGTTCCCCGTCACTCGACACTCTTACTTGCTGAGCGACATGTATTTGAGGCGCGGGATGATCAGTGGAGGATAGATCGCGCCTTTGACGTACGATTTGGTCAACACGTACGTTCGCGAGAAAACCATTGGCAAGACCGGCACATCCGCCAAAATCTGCTGCTCCGCCTGCGAGTAGAGTTTGAAACGCGTGGCGGAGTCTTTTTCCAAACCGGCTTGCTCCAGCAATTGATCAACCTGCTTGTTCGAGTAGCCGCCCCAGTTTTCGTTGCTGCCGGTCTTGAACAGAATTTCGAGGAAATTCTGGGGATCGGCATAGTCCGCGATCCAGCCGGTGTCGAACATTTGGTACTGGATGTTCGCCGGATCGTGCAATTGTCCGAGGAACGTCGCCCAATCGGTTTGCTGAATCGAGATGTTGATGCCGAGATTTTCTTTGAGCATCGCGGTCATCGCTTGAATGTTTTCCGCGGACGCGCCGCCGCCGCCGACGGTGAACCATGTGATCTCGGGCAATTTGCCGGCATATTTGGAATCCGCCAAAAGTTTTTTGGCTTGCGCCGGATCATATTTGATTTTGTTTTGCGGATCGGAATAGCCGGGCATGCCGGGCGGCAGAATCGATTCGGCGAGAATCGGAATCTTGCGATAAACCACGTCCACAATCTTTTGGCGATCAATTGCCATCGCAAACGCTTGCCGCACTTTGAGATCGTCAAACGGTGGTTTGCGGACATTGAACACGACGAAGAACGTGCTCAGTTCCGGATAGACCGTGAGTTCTTTGTTCAACGGGCTTGCCGGATCGGTCACGCGCTCGATGTCGGTTTGTCCCACGTACGCCGCGTCGAGATCGCCGTTTTCGTACATGGTCATGAATGATCCGCCGCCGAGAATGAATTCGATCTCTTCAATTTTTGGCTTCGGTTCGAGATGGTAGTTGTCGTTGCGGGCGAGAATGATGCGCTGACCCCGGACATACTCTTTTAACTTGAATGGTCCCGTGCCGTTCGGTTTGTCCGTCCACGTTCTGCCGCCGCGTTCGACATTGTTCTTGTCGACGACAAACGCGGTGGGGAAGGTCAGCTTGGCGAGGAAATAAGTTTTCGGCGCGTCAATCGTGATCTGCAATGTGTAATCGTCGACGACCGTCACGCCGCTCACCGCGGAGGCTTTGCGGCTCAATTTTTCTTTCACGCCGACAATGTCGCCCAGATACGTATCGGCGGTCGGTGAGGTCGTCGCCGGGTTCGCGGCGCGTTCGATCGAATACTTGAAATCTTGCGCCGTTACGGGACGACCGTCGTGAAATTTGGCGTCCTTGCGAATCGAAAATGTATAAACCTTGCGATCATCACTGACGCTCCATTTTTCAGCGAGGTCCGCAGTGACTTTGAGATTCTGATCGAGGGTGACGAGTCCGCTAAAAAGTTCGACCACATACACGGCGGATTCGGCATCCGAGGTTAACGCCGGATCTAATGTGGGTGGATCGCCCGTGCCGGGCAAATGCAAAGCATTCTGGTTCGTTGTCCCACTTCCGCCCGTTGACGGTGCGCGTGTCGGTGCGACCCCGGTTCTGCCGGGAACTGCCGTCGCTTGCGCGACTGGACCCACCGATGGCTGTCCGAGAAATACGAGCAACAATCCGGCACCGACACAAATCGCGCCCACCAGCGCGACCACCAGGACGACCACCAGAATTATTAGACCGCGATTACTGCCTTCTTTCGACATTGAGACCTCCTCCCTTTCCTTGCGCGTTCGCGCGCGAAACTAGTCTATTGATTCTTACGTGAGATCGTTGCGTTTAGTTTCGTCACTTCCAACGCGCCGATTGCAGTTGCGCAATGTTACACAGAGTTGGCTTTGTTGTCAAGACGGAGGCAAAAGGACTATTTATTCGATTCGCCATGTTTCAAACCGTTCGTAGCCGTCGGTGATTGCAAATGTCCGTTTGAGTTCGGGACGCGACAGCGTCGCGCGTTCCGCCCACCAGAGCGGCAAGATCACGGCATTGTCTTCCGCGATAATTTTTTCTGCGGCGCGATAGAGCGCGCGGCGGCGCGTCACATCCGTTTCGCGCGTAGCACTCTCGATCAGCCGGTCGAAGGGCGGATGGTTCCAGCGTGCGACATTGTCCGGCGCATTCGAACGGAAAACATTCTCGAGAAAATTCGACGCGTCCGGCACGTACGCGCACCAGCCCAGCCGATACAACTGGGGCGGATCTTCGCGCAAAGTCTGCAGATAGCCCTTCCAATCCAGCGATTTGACGGTGATCTCCGCGCCGAGATTCGTTTTCCACATTTGCGCGGCGGCTTCCGCGATGCGTTCGTGCGTATCGTTTGTATTGATCGCGAGTGTGATCGGCGGTAATTTTTTTTTGTCATAGCCGGCTTGCCGCAAGAAATCGCGCGCGAGCGGCGCATTGAACGCGATGCCGAGCGTTTCGGAAATTTCGGGCGATGCCAAAATGCCGGGGCGCGTGAACCAGCGCGCCGGCTCGCCCAATTTCACTTGCGAACTCACGATCACCTCGCGGTCAAGCGCGGCAGTGAACGCTTTGCGGACGAGCACGTCGTTGAAGGGCGGCTTGTTCAAGTTGAATCCGTAATAATGCGTGCACCCCGTCGGCGTAAGCCGTAGATTTTTGGCAAACAACGGATCGTCTTTCAATCGATCGAGATCGCTGGGCGTAAGCCCGCCGTACGGATCCAATGAATCGAGATTGCCGTTCTGAAATTGATCGAGCGCGGTCGCGGTGTCGGCGATCATCGCCAAACGAATGCGCTCGATGCGAACGCTCTCGGCGGCATACCAGAGCGGATTTTTTTTCAAAATGATTTCGCGATTGTGCGACCAGCGTTCGAGGACATAGGGACCATTCGTCCAGAGCGCGCCCGGCTCCGTCCACGCGGATCCGCCGGCATCGACGACTTCGCGCGGAACGACGCGCACGAGCCAAACGCTGACGATGCTCGGAAAATCGCTCGCCGGGCGCGTCAGCGTAAACCGAACCGTAGAATCATCGCTCGCCTGCACGCCCAGCGCGAGAAATAATTTTTCAAAATCCGCCGCGCTGATTTTTTGCGGATCGCTCCCGCGCAAGTCTTCCGCCCCGCGAATCAGCGGCGCAAATGTTGGCGCGAACGACGAGTTGAGCCGCGGATCAAAAAGCCGGCGGACGCTGTAAACTACATCGTGCGCGTTCACCGCGCGTTTCGTTTCGAATCGTTCGGTCGTGGGCACATAGCGCACCCACACGGCGTCGGGGCGCAATTTGAATTCCCAAATCAAACCATCGGCAGAAACTGCCCACGATGCGGCGAGCGCGGGTTGCGGCGCGGCGCTCGCGGCATCCGTGTCGACGAGCGAGAGAAAAAGCATCCGCGCGATTTGTTGCGCGCCCGGATCGCTGGCGAGCGCGGGATCAAGCGTTGCCGGTTCGAGACCGAGATTGAGGCGCAAATCGCGCGCAATCGTTTGCGCGGTGGAGCGGCAGGAGAGGAGGGTGAGGGAGTATGTGAGTATGAGCGTGAAGAGAAACGCGCGGAGAAATTTCATTGCGGGGATTATAGCATACCTGTATCTACTTGTATTTCATTATCAACTCATACGCCAAGTCCAAATTGTTTTCATTCAGCAACTCGACGCGATCCGCCGGCGTGTGCCACGTTTGCTGTAAATAGTACATATCGTCGCCGCTGACTGTGACGGTGGGAATCTTGTTCGCTTGGAAAATATTTGAATCGCTCCGCGCGGTAAAGCGTTCGTACACCACCATGCTCGATTGCGCGCGCAGCAGATCGGCGACGAGCCGCGCGTCCGGCTGAGGATACGCCGCGCTCGCGCGCAATGCCGCGCCGTCGTACGCGAGGTCGCCGACGAGCGGCAGCCAAAACGCAAAGCCGGGCGTTTCGGCGGAGGGACGAATTGCGAGTTTGCCGCGTCCAAGATTATCAAAATTGATGATCGCATCAATTCGCAAATTATTTGTGCGCGCGTACTCGACAAATGCCGCCGCGCCGTACAGCCCGCGCTCTTCCTCGCCGGTAAACAAAAACGCGCGCTGATTCATCTCTCCGCGCCGCGCGAGATCGCCGACAGCCGCGAGTAGCACGCTGACCGCCGCGGTGTTATCGGATGCGCCTTGATAGTTCGCGTCATCGTACAGTTTGTCGTAATGCGCGGAGAAAAGGGTGAGCGGCGCCGAGGCATCTTGGTAGATGAAGAGATTGTTTGTTGGAAACTGGAGGTTGGAAGTTGGAGGTTGGATGTCGGGTGTTGGGCGAGGGTTGGAATCTGGACGTTGATATATTGGGATGCGAACGACGCGGAGATTCAGCCGCGCAAGTTGCGCCTCGATGTAGCGATATCGCTCTGGGTTGCGCAAGCGCACGAGATCGAAAACTGACGCGTAGCGTCCGTTCGGGTCGAGCGCGCGGGCGGGGATGGGCGAGTACGCGATGGCATCGCGCAGATAAAAGAAAATTCCTTCGTAGAGCGCGCGCGGGTTGGGGACCGCCAAAATCGCGACGACTAATAACAAGAGTATGATCACATTTCGTTTGGTCTTCATCGGCTAAAACAAAATCGAGCCGTGCACGCGATTCCAGCGAACGGCTCGACTCTCAGTTGCGAATTACCAATTACCATTTACCACTTACGCCTCACGCATTACGGATTCCATTTCAACACGGAGCGGCAACCAGGCGTGCTGTGCCATAAAATCAGCGCGTGTTATTTCCATTTCAATGCCATCGAACTCGCCGAGGTCGGGCATAAATTTCCGGACGATGCCTGCCGTTCGAAAACCGCACGCGGCAAAGGCTTTGATCGCGCGTTGGTTGTCTGGGAATGTCAAAAGGAAAATTCGCTCGAGCGGCGTGGTCTCGAACAAATAATGCGACAGCGTTGTCACCGCGTCGCGGCCATAACCGCGGCTCCAATTGTTGGGTTCTCCAATCACGATGCCCAACTCGCCTTCGCGCGCGCGCCAGTCAATCGCGAAACAGCCGATGCGCCCGACCAATTCGCCCGCGCGCGTCAAAATAAAAAACGCTTGGCGCTCGGAGTTCGGTTGTCGTTGATCGTGGCGCATGCGTTCCGCAAATTCGCGAAACGAAAGATCGGTCGGCACACCGCCGCTCCACCGCAACAATTCAGCATCGCTGCTCCATTGATAAACGCGCGCGATTTCTGCGTCGCTGATCGGATCGGCAAACGGCCGCAGCCCCACCTGCGCGCCCCACGCGACGATCATCGCGCCTTCTTTTGCCGGCGTCGAGTCAGCCCCACGCGTTGCAAACCGACGATGGATTTGCCATCCATGATTTCGCCGCGCGCGACCATTTGCAGGGCTTGGCGCAAAGGCACCCATTCGGCGCGAATCACTTCGTCTTCATCCGGATGCGTGTGCGCGGCAACGAGTTGGCGGGCGGCATAGAGGTACATTTTTTCGGTGCAAAAGCCGGGGCTGGAATAAAACATTCCCAACGATTTCCACTTTTTGGCGTGATAGCCGGTTTCTTCTTCCAATTCGCGCGCGGCGCACGCGGCGGGGTCTTCGCCGGTTTCCAGCGTGCCCGCCGGAATCTCCAGCATCTCGGTTTGCGCGCCGGAGCGAAACTGCCGCACCATCAAGACGCGATTGCGCGCATCCAGCGCGACCATCGCGACCGCGCCGCGATGCTCGACCACTTCGCGCACGACCACGCGCTTGCGCCCGTCGTCAATCTCGACGTGATCGAGACGGAGGTTTACGATCTTGCCGCGGTACGGATATTCGCTGGAGAGAATTTTTTCACTCATTTATTTGGGGAGGACGAGAACTTGGCCGACGTAAATGAAATTCGAATTGCTGAGATTGTTGGCGATTTGCAGCGCGTAGGTCGTAGTGCTAAAGCGCACGGCAATCGAAAAAAGGGTGTCGCCCGATTTTACCGTGTAGCTGTTGGGATTTGAAGTCGTTGGTGTGGTTGAGGTTGAAGGACTGGGCGCGCCGCCCGGAATTCGCAAGACCATTCCCGGTGTGAGCACGTTGAAATTGATGCCGGGATTTACATTTTGCAACGCGACAACACTCACACCAAATTTTCGCGCTATCGCGTACAGCCAATCGCCGCGTTGGACGGTGTACGTGCTGGGCAATCCCGCGACCGGGGTTGGTCCGCTCGCGCCGGGCGTGATCGCCGGCGCGGGCGCATTTGCCGAAGGAATTTTCAGCACCTGACCCGGATAAATGAAATTCGCGTTGACGCCGGGGTTCGCCGC
>JACQGS010000105.1 GCA_016199405.1 Chloroflexota bacterium
GGCAATGGAAACCGGCATGTGGGAGAATCGAGTTACCCAAGACAATTTACGCCGGTTGGTCGAGCGCGGCGTGCAAGTGATCGAGCCGAACGAGGGTTACCTCGCGTCCGGCGCGCGCGGCAAGGGGCGGATGGCAGAGCCGGCAGAAATCATAGACGAAATCCGCGCCGCGCTCGGACGTGACGGCGATCTCGCCAGTAAAAAGATTGTCGTCACCGCCGGCGGCACGCAGGAGGCAATTGATCCGGTGCGCGTGATCGCGAATCATTCGACCGGCAAGATGGGCTTTGCGCTCGCGGAAGCGGCGCGCGATCGCGGCGCGCGCGTAACGCTGATTGCCGGCAATACAAATTTGCGCGTGCCGCGCGGCATCACGCTCATTCAAACCCCCAGCGCGCGCGAAATGCGCGCGGCGGTGTTGCAAAGCATCGCCGATGCCGACGCGCTAATTATGGCGGCGGCCGTGGCGGATTTCCGCCCGGCGCAAATGGCGGAGCAGAAAATCAAAAAGGGAAAAACGGAAACGCTGACGCTGGAGCTGACGCGTAACCCGGACATCTTGGGCGAAGTTGCGGAATGGAAAAGCAAAGGAAATAAGGGGACTGAGGGAACTGACGGAACCCCTCGTCACCCGTCACTTGTCACTCGTCACTTGGTTGTTGTCGGTTTTGCCGCTGAGACGAATGATTTGTTGGAGAATGCGCGCGCGAAACTCGACGCGAAAAACCTCGACCTCATCGTCGCGAATCCGGTGCCGGCAAGTTTTGGCAGCGACCTCGATCACGCAACGTTGATCGAACGTGGCGGCGCGGTGACGGAACTGCCGCCGTTGCCGAAAGAAGAATTGGCGGAAATGATTTTGGATCGGATCAAGGCATTGTCCATTCACCAGCGCACGCTCACGGCGCTATGATCGCCATCCTCCACAACCGGAATGAGTTGCTTGGGCATTTTGCGATAGTGCTTCATCATACAGTCGCTCAAGTGATGCCGCGCCGGTGGGCAGTGTTTCGCCACTTCTTGCGGCAGTGGGTAGATGACCAATGGCGTCAACCGATAAATCCCCACACTCATATCAATCTTGGTCATGCTCAAGATGAGGTCCCATTCCTTTGAGCCGCCGCCCCAAGCGATGTTGTCAATGCGCTTGATCCATTTCGGGGAATCAAACGCGACGCCTTGATGGTGTGAATTGTAACTCTCAAATAAGAGAATTTGGGTTCCGCCCTGCACGACAGCGCCATACCAACCGTAGGAGTCAATGACCGCCGGCGGCGAAAATAATTTTCGATCTTCCGCGTGCGCCACAACTCCGGGAGCTTGTTGATTGGACGTTTGGTAAGACATGACTTGACGTGGAGTTACCACCAGGCGAAAATCGTGATTCGGGGAGAGCGTTTGGTCTTGGTGGGCATAGTACAGGGGCGGCGCGATGGGTGTTCGTTGCCCATTGGGATGGATCGCCACATAACCGGTTGGGTGATCCGGTTCCTGTGTGAGAGCGAGAATCGTGCCAATCGAGAGTAGTGCTTTGTCCGCGATAATGCTACGGGGGACCGAAAGCGGTTTCGACGCAAGAGGGGCGTGCGTCGATATTTCATAAACATCCAGAGTGTCATTGGATGCCGTTGCCGAATTTGGCATGGACGCGATGCTGCGTTGCTGAATATTCGGCGTTGACGGTTTTGAGAACAAAGAAATATCGAGATTGTACAGGTCGATAGACTGTTCCTCGCGCGTTACCTGCCTCGGCGCTGAATCCTGACTTGCTTCCAGTTGGACCGTTGTGCATCCGGATGTGACTCCGACCAAAATAAGAGAAACCGTACAGACCGCGAACCGCGGGTCAAAGAAAAGTCTTGCCACGATGTCCTCTCCCTTGAGAATCTGGGTATAGCGAAAGTTTCTTGTGCGGGTTGGAAGATTCAAATTATCAAGCGAACCACATCCTCCTCGGCAAAATACTTTACGCTCCCACCAGCCGCAGCCGTGCTCCGCACGCAAACTCCGGCGCGATCAAAAATCCGCGCGCATCGTCCTCCACGCGCACCCCGCGCGATACGAGTGTGCTTCGCTCGCGGTTCACATCCGCAGCCGCCAGCGTCAACGCGTACAACCCCTCGCCGCGCTGCGCGAGTTGGTCCGCCAGCGCGTTGCCTTCACGATTCGGTTGTGCGAGGACGAGCGCGCCCCACGGCATTGAAAAGCGCGCGCCTTCCAAATCGCCGGCAGTTGTGTGCACGCGGCGCGGTTCGAGATCCAACAGGGCGTGATAATCCCTCTGTGCCAAATCCGCATCTTTGACCGCAACGACGATTTCTTTTGCGCGCACGCGGCTGCCCAATCCTTCTGCCAGCGGTTCGATTCGCAAGGTACGCGGCGTATCATCTTGAATCATAAACGGCAGCGCGCCGGTCGCGGAACCGCCGATCAAAGCGGATCGCCACGCGACACGTTGTCCATCGGGACGCACGCGCGCGCCGGCGTTCGGTTCGCCTACATCCAGATGCCGCCCGCGCAGAGCGCTAATATCGTTAGTGAGATCGTCCGAGAACAGGGCATAGCCGGCGAATCCTTCGCGACCGGCAAATTTCTGCACCGCGTCGCGCCAAATAGATTGTGCGGCGAGTGTTTTGTCTTTGAAGGCGAGCAATTCCAAATACGTGCCGTCATTCAGCGCGACGAGCGCGTTGTGGCTGCCAAATGCCGGATGTTCGCCGCCGACGCGCGGCGCAAAGCCCAACGTGCGATAGGTTTCCATCGCGGCGGCAAGATCGTTTACGATGATGATCAAGTGATCAAACGCGGTGAGCATAGGAATTTTGTCATTGCGAGCGGTTTTGGCGAAGCAATCTCCAACGACCAATTGGGAGATTGCTTCGTCGCTGATCCTTCCCCTTCACTGCGTTCAGGGTCAGGGCGCTCCTCGCAAAGACGCGGTGTCACGGCTGATTCTTGGCGAGAGTTTGTTTCACTAATTCTCGAATCGATGTCCAGTACTCGGTCACGAGATCGCCATAGGGATTCGCGCTCAAGGGAATTTCCATATCGGGCGAGGTGTAAACGCCGGCAAGCAAATCGCGTTGCGTGATGGGATTGACGGCTGCATTCGCGTTGATCCATTGCACGCCGCCATCGCCGTGCGCCGGATCAACAATATAGATCGAACTGCTAATATCCGGCAGACTGCTGCCGCTGGATCTTTCGGCGGAAAGTAATCTGTTGATCGCGGTCGTCATCTCGTTGACGTTCTTAACCACCAGTGTGAGCGGATCGAAGTCGTAAACGACGGAGCCGCTCACCATCTCTTTCGTGACAAAGGTCGCGGTTTTGAGCCAGAACGAAGATTCCGCGCGCCGCTTGGTTACCGCGTTGAGTAACCCTTCGAGAACGATATGCTTGCGTTGATTATGTTCCAAGCTTTTTTCATATGTCCCGTCCGTGTTTGGAACTGTCTTGATAAATTGAATCACTTGAGTTCCGTTCAACGTTTGCGCGCCTGTGGGAAAAGAACCCGCCGGATATTTTTTGCCTTCGAGGTAAAACGGATAAACCTTGAATGCCATCGGCACGTCCACATCAATGCCGCCAAAAACTTGGTCAACCGCGTTTTGAATGACAATGTCTTTGAACGTGATTTGAAAATCGATCGACAAGCCGGTCGCGTCCTCGAATAGTTTTCGCTGCAACGCAAAGCCGCCGGTGTTGTACGCCTGATCGATGCGCACCGCCGGCGACTTGAACCCGCGTTTGGCGAGTGCTTGCTCGATTTCCGGTCCGCGAATGTCGTGCGTAAACGAAATCAGATCCGCTTTGCCGGTGAGATAATTGTACGAGAGAATCGTGTGCGAGCCGATGATGGCTTTTTCGGTCGCCGGCGGCTCGTGCGATTCGCCGTAGCCAAAAAGCAAAATATTGATGCGCCCTTCGTTTAGTTTTTGATCGATCCGTTTGGCAAAATCCGGTTCCGTTTTGCGGCGTTCGTCGCGCCGTTTGTAGGTCTCGTTGATCAACGGTTTCGCCAGCGTCTCGAAAAGCGAATCGCCTTGCTTGACGGACTTGCGCAACGCGGACTGTTCTGCCAATTCGGTTTGGACTGAATTGCTTGACGCGCGCGCGGGGAGGATCGTGGGAGCAACCA
>JACQGS010000110.1 GCA_016199405.1 Chloroflexota bacterium
CTCCGTCTTGCCGCTGCCGGTCGTGCCAGCAATCAAGCAATGCGCCACATCCGGCGAGGCGAGGCGCAACAAGAGCGGCACGCCTTCCGCGTCCGTTCCGAGAATCGCCGTGCCCGGCGTCGTCGCGGCGCGGCGGAGATTTTCTTCGTCTTGCAAACGCATTTTCAAATCGGCGAGCGCAACAAAACGCGCATCGCCGCGCGCGATTTCGACGGACAGCGTGCCTTCGTCGCGCGTTAGCCGCGCATGCGGCACGCCGAGCGCAAGCGCGATTTCGTCGGTGAGCGACTCGATCTTGGCGAGTTTCGTCGTCGACGCCGGCGCAAGATGAAATTGAACCGTACGCGCGGTCATGCGTCCGCCCCACACGCGCACCGGCGCGCGGTGCGCCGCGAGCACCATTTCAATTTTATCGGCTTGGAAATTTAGGAGACGACGTTCCATATTTGCACTTTGGAAGTTAGAGGATGGAGGTTGGAAGTTGGAGGGCAACTTCTAACATCTAACCTCCAGCGTCTAACGTCCAGATCAATCCGTCCACCCCGCGCGTTTTTCTTCGCCGCGCGTTGGCAGTGCGTTCCGCCCCGCTGCAACGGCAAGCGGCAAAACCGTTTCATCCGATTTGTTTTCGAGCGGCTGTGCTTTCTGCTTCGTAAACCATTCTTGCAATTGAGAAATTTTTGTAGCGACAAGATTCTTGCGCGGTTCGTCATTGACGGTCGGCGCGGCTTGAATTGCCGGTGGCGGTAGCGGTCGTTCTGCCGCGTTTCGTTCCGCGCGCGTCGCGCCCGCGGATGCGATAATGCGACGCGCGACGGCTTCCGTTTTCACCGGAATGATTTCAATCAATTGAATGGGTTGACGGAGGGGACAGCCCGCGCAATCGCGTGGAGATGTAATCGGAATAACTTTGACGGAACATGCCGCGCGCTCCAAAGTAATGGATGGCGCAGCATCGTCCCACACTTCCACCTTGCCGTTGCCATACCGAACGGTGATCGGTGGCCGCGTATGTTGATCAAGCGTCGCGCGTAGATGCGCGCAGTTGATCGCGGTGATGGGGCACGCGCGGCAAATGTTCAGCGAAATTTCGCGATCGCCGGTTTTGATTTTGTCGCAGAGGATATGACCGTCAGCATCCACGTGACGGAAGGGGCAAGGTTTCATTCGACTCCCAGCACAAAACAAAAAAGAACAGTTGTTCTGATTTGAATTATAAATCAGAACAACTGTTCTGTCAAGCGTTTTTGGCTTAAAGAATCGCGCCGCGCTAGACCCGCAGCGCGCTCGGCTTTTGAAGCTGGCGGATCACGAGCAAGACTTTGCCTTGAATCTCGACATTTTCTGGATCTTGGAAAATTGGCTTCATCGAAGGATTCATCGGCTGGAGGCGGACGCGTTTTTGTTCGCGGTAGATTCGCTTGAGCGTGGTCTCCTTTTCGTCTTTGAGCCAAACCGCGACCATCTCTCCATTATTCGCGCTTTGCTGTTTTTTCATCACGACGACATCGCCGTCATTGATCAGCGCGTCAATCATCGAATCGCCTTTGACCTGCAACGCGAAAAGCCCTTCTTGTTCCTGGACGATGTCGCGCGTCAGCGAAATCATTTCGCTATCGCTGCCGGCATTATCCGGCACCGGAATCGGCTGCCCCGCGGCAATCTTTCCCAGAAGTGGAATTTGCACGATGTTACTCGCCATCGCAAACGCTTTGCCGCCGGGATGAACCACCCGCAGCCCGCGCGACACTTCTTTATCGCGCGCGATCAGCCCTTCGCGTACGAGGACATTCAAGTTATAGTTGACGACCGATGTGGAGCTAATTCCAACATGCGCGCCAATTTCGCGGATGGTCGGCGGTCTCCCCTTGTCACCGGAAGACCGTGTAATGAATTCCAACATCTTTCTCTGGCGTTCCGATAATCCCATATGCCCATCTCCTCTCGCGCGGATTTCGCGCGGTCGAACATTTGTCTGATTATAGCACGAACGCTTGTTCTGTGTCAAGCGTGATTTTTTGCGCGCGGCGACGCGTCGCGCGAATGTCAAGTGAATTGCGCGCGCGTTTATGCTATAATCGCCGGCAAGGGAGGCAGCCAATGTTTTTTACGCGCGAACAACTTGAAGCCGACGAAGCGCGGCGACTCGCGCCGTACGGGATGAAAAGCCGCGATTCGCGCGGACGCAAATACCCCGACCCGGAGCCGGACTATCGCACCGCGTTTCAGCGCGATCGAGACCGGATTTTGCACACGACTGCATTCCGCCGCCTTGAATACAAAACGCAAGTGTTCGTCAACAGCGAAGGCGATTATTATCGCACGCGGCTGACGCATTCGCTCGAGGTCGCGCAGATCGGACGGACCTTTGCGCGCGCGCTCGGCGCGAACGAAGATTTGACCGAAGCGATTTGCCTCGTGCACGATTTGGGGCACACGCCGTTTGGACATTCCGGCGAACACAAGATGAATGAGTTGATGAAAGAGCATGGCGGTTTCAATCATCAAGTTCAATCGCTACGCATCGTCGAAGAATTGGAAGAACGTTTTCCCGATTATCCCGGCTTGAATCTCACGTACGAAGTGCGCGAAGGCATTGCCAAACACGAAACCGAGTACGACACTGTCAATCCGATTGAATACAACGCGTCCGAAGCCGCGACGCTCGAAGCGCAACTTGCGAGCGCGGCGGATGAAACCGCGTACAGCGCGGCGGATTTGGACGACGGCGTGCGCGCCGGCATTCTCGATCCGCGCGATTTGGAAACGCTTGAACTGTGGCGCGATTGGGGCGCGGCGACCGGGAACCCGCCGCAGCGTTTCGATGAGATGTCGCGGCATCGCTTTGTGCGATGGCTCGTCGACACCGAAGTCACCGATTTTATCACGGCGACCGACGCGCGC
>JACQGS010000104.1 GCA_016199405.1 Chloroflexota bacterium
AGTGTCTACGATGTCGCGAACCCTGACAAGTAGTGCCTAAAGCGCGGATAGATTACGCATCACGGACTACGCACTACGTAACACGCACTACGCAATACACCTCACGTCTTATTTTCACCCGCCACTTTTTCCACCTTCTTCGTCGTCCACGCAATATCCCACAACACTTGTTTGTCGCCTTTGACGTAATAGTCGAATGCGCCCAACCCGCGCGCGAATGCCTCGACCAACGCCAACGACACGAGCGTCGTAATCAAGCGCAATGCATTCAGAATTTCTTCCGCGCCGATGCGCATGACGCGTCCCGTATCCAAACTCGACACGCGATAACCGTACTTGCGGCGCAGATGCAAATGCCCGGCGTAATTGCGCCGGCGTTGCATGATAAATTCGCCGAGCGTTTCGGGACCCATATTGTAGACGACGGCGTCCGGCGCGTAGCGCACGTCCAGCCCGCGTTTGATCACAAGCGCCTCGACAAACGCTTCATCCATCGCGACATCCGGCGGCAGATGCGTGAACACTTTACGAAACGCGATCAACTCCCCGAGTCGCGGAATTTCCAAACAGAGTTGATGTTCCAACTCCAAGCGCAGGTGCGACATATAACCGACGACATGCGCGGGCACGTTGACCGGAATTTTCTGCGCGCCGGTCATGCCCACTTGCGGATTCGCAAACGGCTTGACCAAGTTTTCAATCGAATCTTCGCGCGGCAACGTGTCGCCGCTTTGCAGAACGCAAATATCTTCGTGCGCCGCGCGCAAGAATTGGTTGATCGCCGACGTTTTGCCTTCGCGTTCTGCCTGCACGATGAGTTGGATGCGCGCGTCTTGCGCGGCGTAGGTCTGAATCGTTTCGACGGTGCGGTCGGTGCAGCCGCTCGCGACGACGATGATCTCGATGATCGCGACCGTTTCCAATTCTTGCGCGAGCATCGCTGCGAGCAACTTGCCGATATTCGCTTCTTCGTTATGCGCGGTGATCCCAACACTGCAACGAATGATCATTTAAACTCCCAATGCTTTCAAAACCATTTCAAAAATCGCGGTCGTCTCTTTCGTCAGCGTGAACACGGCAAACGCCAGCGGCGCGAACAATAATGGAATGACGAACGCCGCGCGCGGCATCGCGCTTCCGGCGCGCGTCCCCCGCGCGATCAGCGCGCTCGCGCCCAACGTCAGCGCGATCAGCGCGCCGAACGCAACCGTCGCGATATTTTCCGTGCCCGGCGCGACGATTGGCGCGCGGATTGGGCTTGCCGCGCTGTTCAGGAGCGGCTGAAGCATCGCCGCGAAAAATGCCGCCGCGAACAGCGAAAGCGAAGCCCAAACCACTGGACGCGGGTTGGATGAATTCGTAATTCGTAATTCGTAATTCGTAATTCGCGATCCGTCGGCGGCGTTCAGCGGTCGGCTGTCAGCGGTCTGCCAAAGCAGCCACGCGAAGAACATGCTTGTAACCACACCGAGCAGCGCGTACGCCCACCAATGCGCGTGATCCGTCCACGCCGCGTAGTAGGGCGATAGCGCGATGAACGCGGACGCAATCATCGCGATCAGAAACAAATCAAATCGCCGGCGCGGCAGAAATTCCGCCAAGAGAAACGGCAAGAGCATCACGTAATAATAGCCCATCACTTTGCGCGAGAGCAAAAAGAACGCGAGCGCAATCAGCGCGCCGGTCAAAAACAAACTCCAGCCGCGCCGCGCGGCGATGAACGAAATGATCGCGGCGGCGGCGAGCGTGATCATCGTGGAATCGCGAATCAAAAAGAAATCGGTCGTGAGCGCATCGGGCGCGGCGCGCGTCAGCCCCAAAATGCCGACGAGCCACGATTGCGTTTGCACCGGCACTTGCTCGACGTACGTCGTGTTCATGAAAACGTAATCGCCGGAGTAAAGCAAAAACGGCAATGATACCGCGCCGGTGATGAGCGCAAAGATGAGAATGGACAGTAAGACCCTTGTCATTGCGAGCGGTTTGTGCGAAGCAATCTCCGTGCTTGACGAGCTAGGGGATTGCTTCGGCGCAAAAACCGCGCCTCGCAATGACAGCGTGAGCCACACCGGCACCGCGAACAAAATCGCGACTTGTTTAAACAGCACCGCCATTGCCAACGCGATTGCCGGCAAAATCAGCCCGCGCCCGGATTCCGACCTCGCGTACGCGAGCAAAACAAAAAAAATCCATTCGGCTTCAAAATGCCCCTGCGCCGCCGTATCGTAAAACGTCAGCGGATTAAACAGCCAGAGCAAAAATGCCGCGCGCCCAAGCATCGCTTCGCCCGATTTTCGCCGCACGATTTCGTACAACGCGAACGCAACGCTGATATCCGCGACGAGCGGCGGCACGCGCGCCCACACAAAATCCGGCACGCCTATCGGCGCGCGCAAGGCGTCGCCGATGAACAACGCGAGCGCGACGACGAGCGCGTGGAGCGGTGGATACGCGTAGGGCCACGTCTGCGCGGCGCGCGATTGCGCGTACAGATCAAACGGGTTGCCGTCGGTGATTTCGCGCGCGGCGTGAATGAACGTCTGCACGTCCCACGTTTGGGCGAAATAGGGATTCAACGCGAGCGTGGCGACAATGATCGCGCTCGCATAGATGAAAATCGCCGCGCTGAAAAATTTGACGTTGGACGAGAGACGGGGCAGAACGAGTGGCTGGGATCGCGCGGGAAGAATTTCTTCGGGCGGCGTGCGCGCAGACATTGAGTGATTATAACAAAGGTCAGGGCATTCGCCTAACTTTCGGCGATCTCCTCGACGCGCCCGTGCGCGAGCTCCAATAATTTTTTCAATTCAATTTCGAACAGGGCATTCGGCGCGCCGGCAGCCGCCCACACTTTATCAAAGCGCAGCAGCGTGCGATCAATCAACGTTTCGATATGATTCTCATGCGCAATCGGCGGCACGCCGCCAATCGCATAGCCGGTGTGCATGCGGACTTCATCGCCGTTAGCCATGCGCGCCGCCTTTGCGCCCAGCAAGCGCGCGATTTTCGCCGCGTCCGCGCGTTGATCGCCGGCGACGAGCGCGAGAATCAAGCGATCGTCCGCCATCATCACGAGCGATTTCACAATCGCGCCGAGCGGCGCGCCGACGGCATCCGCGGCGAGTTGCGCGGTGCGCGTGCTCGCGGTCAGTTCTTGCACGCGGGTTTCGACGCCGTTTTGCTGTAAATATTCGCGGACGCGGTCAACGGATTTCATGATTGCGAATGCCAACTCTGGATTTGCAAATCGGGGATGCGGCTAAAGTGCGCGGTGTTGCCGGTGATGAGAACGAGCGGAATCGTCATTCTCTCACCGGCGTCATAAAGTTGTTGCGGTCGAGGGCAATGGAGTCTATCTCCGCGATATCCTTTTCGGACAATCCCTCGAACACCTTGTGCCAGGATTCCAACGTTGCGGCGGTTTCGCGAGCATTCGGGATTTGAACGATCAACACAACGCGTTGATGTTCGGGAATATTTAGAGACTCGAGCGGTTTGAATACGCCGCGCTCATAGACTGCCTCAAGTGTTCTGCTCATTGTTCCACCTCCAATCCATTCTTGCCCAAGTATATCACATTCCAAACGGTCTAACAAAGCAATCGAAGCGCCTGCCGATCCCAGGGCTTGCGCAAAGTCTATTGACAGGATGGGTAGAAGGCAGCCGCGCTGCCGTTTTGCTCACGCCCATCCTTCGACTAAGCTCAGGACGGCTGGGCTGCTACCCATATTTTGAAACATGACTTTGCACAAGCCGTGCTGCCGATCCGAGCATTCATTGAACATTCCTTCCACTTGTGCTAAAATCCCGCCATCAATTTCCAACCTCTAATTGCCGGAGTTTCTATGCGTGAAATCCAAGTCGCCATTGTCCAATCCCACCCGCGCCTCGCCGAGCCGCGCGCGAATATCGATCGAATGCTCGAGATCATCGATGTGATCGCCGGCGCGCAGCGCGTCAACTTGATTGTCTTCCCGGAACTCGCGACGACTGGCTATGAATGCGGCGTCAAATTTACCGAACTTGCCGAGCCGGCGCCGGGTCCCACGATTGCCGCGCTCGCGGAACGCGCGGAAAAATATCAAACCTATCTGGCGTTTGGCATGGTCGTCAAGCACAAAGTCGAAAGCGTTGTCTACGATTCCGCCGTGCTGGTCGGTCCCGATCCGGACGCGCCGGTCGTTGGGCAGTACATCAAAGTGCATCTCAAGCCGGAAGAGCGCCCCATCTTTCGCGGCGGCTTGCGTTTTCCGGTGATCGAGACGAATTTTGGTCGCGTCGGCTTGATGCTCGGTTGGGACGTCGCGTTTCCGGAATCGGCGCGCACGCTCGCGCTCGACGGCGCGGAATTGATCGCGGTCTGCGCGAATTGGGAGACGCAAACGATCGAAGAATGGCGCACGCTGTTGCAAGCGCGCGCGATTGAAAATACGGTGTTCGTCGCCGGCGCGAATCGGATCGGCGATGAATACACGTACTCATTCGGCGGCGAAAGCGCGCTGATTGGTCCGCGCGGCGAAACGCTCGGCACGGTCGGGCGCGATGAGAATGATCGCCCGAAAGAAGCGTACAGCATCGCGAAAATGGATTTGGATTTGGTGAAAAAATATCGCGAGGAATTGCAGATCATGCAGAGCCGCCAACCGATTGCGTATCGCACGGTCGTGAAGAATTATTGATGCTTGCACGTCATTGCGAGCCGCCGAAGGCGTGTGCGAAGCAATCTCCAAATGCAGATTGGGGATTGCTTCGCCGCCAAAAACCGGCGGCTCGCAATGACGTATTGAGAGTTGATATGAAAAAAATTGATCTCCGCAGTGACACCGTCACGCTCCCTACACCGGCAATGCGGCAGGCGATGGCGAATGCCGAACTGGGCGATGACGTATTCGGCGATGACCCCACCATCAATCGCTTGGAAGAAATTGCCGCGCAAAAGTTGAATAAGGAAGCCGCGGTTTTCGTTGCGAGCGGCACGATGGGGAATCTCGTCGCGTTGCTGACGCATTGCGGACGCGGCGACGAAGTGATTCTTGGCGACAAAGCGCATTCGTTTCGCGCGGAAGCCGGCGGCATGGCGGCGCTTGGCGGCATTCATCCGATGCCACTTGCCAATCAGCCGGATGGGACGCTCAAACTCGATGACATTCGCAGCGCAATTCGCCCGGACGATGAGCATTATCCCAAAACCCGCTTGATTGTTTTAGAGAACACGCATAACGCGTGTTACGGCACGCCGCTTTTGCCGGCGTATATGCAAGCCGTGTTCGCGCTCGCGCGCGAAAATAATTTGCGCGTGCATACCGACGGCGCGCGCATTTTCAACGCGGCAGTCGCGCAGAATGTGGATGTGCGCGAGTTTACGCAGTCCACGGACTCGATTTCGTTTTGCTTATCCAAGGGCTTGAGTTGCCCGGTCGGTTCATTGTTGTGCGGACCGCGCGATTTCATCGCGGCGGCGCGGCGGAATCGCAAAGCAGTCGGCGGCGGGATGCGGCAAGCTGGTGTGCTCGCGGCAGCCGGCATCGTCGCGCTCGAGACGATGATTGACCGCCTCGCCGAAGATCACGCGCACGCGAAATATTTGGCGGAGCAACTCGCCGATATTCCGGGCATTGATCTCGATGTGGACAGAGTGAAAACGAACATTGTGTTTTTTGATGCGCAGCCGAACGTAATGTCCGCGCCGGAATTGCGCAAGCGGTTAGAGCGCGAAGGCGTGCTGATTCTCGACACGAACGCGACGCGACTGCGCGCGGTCACGCATTACGGCATCGAACGCGCGGACGTGGAAGACGCGGCGCGTGCGGTGAAAAAAGTGATTGGTAATTTGTAATTGTGTTATTTGTAATTGGAGGTGGGAAATGCCTTCTCCCTTTCCCGGAATGGATCCGTATCTAGAATGGACAGGGCTTTGGCCCGATTTTCATCTGGCACTGATCAACGAGGTGCGGACTGCGCTGGCGTCTCAAGTTGCCCCGCGCTACTACGTCGCGGTTGAGCAACGCACGTACATCGTCGCGGCTGAACCAACTGAATTCGCTGGCCGCCCTGATGTTGCGGTGATCGGTATGCCTCCTTTGCCGGCGTCAACTTTGGGCGGTGCGCCCGCGGCTGTGCTTGACCGTTCGATCACGGTTGAACTGCCCATTCGGGATGAAATTCGCGAACGCTATTTGGAAATTCGCGAATCCACCACGCACAAAGTGATCACGGTAATCGAAATCCTCTCGCCAAGCAACAAGCAACGCGGCGAAGGGCGCAACGATTACGAACGCAAACGTCAGCGCGTGCTCGATTCGGCGACGAATTTGGTTGAGATCGATCTTTTGCGCGCCGGTGAACCGATGCCGATGGCGCGCGTGCCCGCAAGTCATTACCGGATTCTTGTCAGTCGCGAATGGGAACGTCCCCGCGCAAAACTCTATCCGTTCAATCTCAACGAAGCGATTCCGGAAATCCCCGTGCCTCTGCAAAAGGGTGAAGCCGAGCCGGCTCTGGGTCTGGGCAAACTTTTCGCGGAAATCTACGATCAAGTTCGTTATGACCTGCGTATCGATTACACCGGTGCTCCCGAACCCGCGCTGGATTCTGCCACGGCGGTTTGGTCCCAAGCCCTTTTGAGCGCAATCAAACCGCGCTGAACATCCGCCCAATCTCCAATCTCCAATCTCCAATCTCCAATCTCCAATCTCTAAT
>JACQGS010000123.1 GCA_016199405.1 Chloroflexota bacterium
ACCATAATTTGACGAATCCGGAAATCCGCATATAATCTTAATTGTAACTGCGGGGTGGAGCAGTGGCAGCTCGTCGGGCTCATAACCCGAAGGTCCCCGGTTCGAGTCCGGGCCCCGCTACTGTGAGACCGCTTGATGCGAATGCGTCAGGCGGTTTCTTTTTGGCGCAAAGTTATTTATGCGCGGAGCGCACCACGACGTATGAAAGTGGGTAGCAGCCCAGCCGCGCTGGGCGATCAGTGCACAACGGGCATCCTTCGGCTTCGCTCAGGACGGCTGCCCTTCCACCCAATTTTCCTTTGTGCCCTTTGTGCCTTCCCTGGCACTTGCGTTCCCGCCAGGGCAAGTGTGTGGTGAAATCCCTAACTTTGCACTTGAATCGCACTGCCGCTTTCGTAACGGCGCAAGCCGAGGTGAAACGTGAAGAGCGCGAGCGCGAGCAATATCAGCGCGGCGGCGAGCAATTGCAGCAGCGTGCCCGCATCGAAACCGCGAATGAATTCCGCCGGCACCGCGCCGACAAACGCCGCCGGAATAATCGTAAAGAGCAAAAATTTCCCGCTTCCTTCAAATAACGTAATCGGATAGAGCGAAAACGTTATCATCGCGCCGCTCGCCTGTTGCGCAATCATCGTCGCGTTGCCCATCCAAAAACCGAGCGAGTTGACAAAAGTCATAAACGAAAGAAAGACGATCATTGCCAACAGCGTCGCCAAGACCGCGCGCAGAATCGCGTCCGGCGTAAACAAGCCGGCGACAATGAAACTCAGAATGCCGTACGTGAAATCGCCGAGACCGCTCGAAATGCTTTTGCTCGCCAGCACATGCAAAAGCACCGGGCGCGGCAGCGACAAATAATAATCGAGCCGTCCATTCGCAATCACCGTCGCCAATTCCAGCGCGTTGCCAAACAGATAAACCGCCGCGCCAAAACCGGTCGCGACGACGCCGAAGAGCAAAATCATCTCGCTCAAACCCCAGCCGCGCACATTCTGAAAGCGATCGAAAAAGATAACCCAAAACACAAAGTAGACCAGATTGTTCAGCATCATCCCGATCACTTGCGACAAGAACGCGGCGCGAAATTCCATTGCCGCGAGCAGGTTGGCTTTCCAGAGCGCGAGCAGGAAAACTAATTCGCGTTTGATCATTTTCGCTTGACCGCCACCATTGTCACATCGTCGAACTGCGCGCGGTCGCCGGCAAAATCCGCGACGGCGCGGCTGATCGTCAGCGCAAGTTCTTCCGCCCCGCGTTCCGCCCCCGCCAGCACCAACTCCGCCAGCCGTTCCATGCCGAATTCTTCTTCCGCCGCGTTGATCGCGTCGGTCACGCCATCGGTGTACATCAAAACGACATCGCCCAACTCGAGGGCGATGGTTTTTTCTTCCATCGTCGCGTTCGGCTTGACGCCGAGCGCAATGCTGTGTCCTTTCAGCGTGCGCAAATCTTTTTTCGCGGCGCGATACAACAGCGGCGGATTGTGCCCAGCATTGACGTACGTGAGTTTATGCTTGTGCGGATCCAAGACCGCGTAGAAAACCGTGACGAACATTTCCGAACGCGCGTCGGCGAGAATCACATCATTCGCGCGTTCCATCGCTTCGCGCGCGGTCGGCTTGCCGATTGCCATCGTGCGCAGAATCGTGCGCGAGAGCGCCATGAACAATGCCGCCGCCATCCCTTTGTCCGAAACATCCGCGATCGTTATTCCCAAACGTCCGCCGCTCAGCGGAACGAAATCGTAAAAGTCGCCGCTGACTTCGCGCGCCGTCTGCCAATGCGCGCGAATATCGTACCCGGCGACTTCGGGGCACGCTTCCGGCAAAAAACTCGTTTGAATCTGCTGCGCGAAACGCAATTCGTACTCGAATTGCTTTTGCGATTCCGCCGCCGCGCCCAAGCGCGCGCTTTCAATCGCAACCGCCGCTTGCGTCGCGATCCCCATCAGCACCTCGATCTCATGCGCGTTGAATTTTTTCTCGCGCGCGCCCTGATCCACAACCATCCCGCCGACCATCTCCCCGCGCGAAACGAGCGGCACGAGTAAAAGCGAACGCAGCGAAAACATTGCCGACACATCCGCGCGCAGCAAATCACTCGTCGCGGCATCTTCGATAAAAACCGGCTTTTGATCCTGATACAACTGCGCGAACGCGAACGCGTCGTCGGTGCGAAAGCGCAGGCGGTCGAACGCGGTCTGCATCGCGGGCGTCAGCCCGTACGCTTTCGCCGCGGCAAAAATTTTCGCGGCGGGATCGAAGAGAAAAATCGCGCAGCGTTCCACGCCGACGAGCAGCGGCGTGATGCGCACGACCGTTTCTAACGCGTCGGCGAGATCGGTCGTCGCCGAAAGATTTTGCGCGACTTGGAGCAGCACGTTGAGATAGTACGCTTCTTCTTTTTGCGCGTTGAAGAGCCGCGCATCTTCCAGCGCAATCGCGACTTGCGCGGCGAGCGTCGTGAGAATAAATAAATCTTGATCGCCAAAGGCATCCACCGCGCCGCTCTCGACGTCCAACACGCCGACGACGCGATCGCCGATGACGAGCGGCACCACGATTTCCGCGCGCGTTTCGTCCACCGCGTGATCCGGGTACGGCAGAAAGCGCGCGTCGCCGCGCACATCATTCACGACAAGCGGTTCGCCCATCGCGGCGACCCAACCGACCAAACCCTCCAAGCCGATGCGATAACCGATGCCGCGCGTGCGCCACTCGCCCCCGCGCGGATGCGTGCTCGCGCGAAAATTGGCATAGCCGGTTTCTTTATCCACCGTAAAAATGTGGACGTGCCCGTACCCAAAACGTTCGCGCACCTCGCTCACGATGCTCTGCAACAATTCGTCCAGATCGAGCAGCGCGGCAACTTTGCGGCTCACTTCGCTGATCGTCGCGAGTTGCGCGGCGCGCGTGCGTTCCGCCGCGTACAGCCGCGCGTTTTGAATCGTCACCGCGGCTTGACTGCAAATGGATTCGAGCGCGCGCGCTTGCGCCGGAAAAAATGGGCGCGCCCGCGCCGACAGCAGCGTCAGTGCGCCGATGAGCTGATCGCCGGAATAAAGCGGCACACCCATCCCATTCTCCAGCGCCGGAAATTCTGCGCGCAGCGACTCGATCCACGCGCGCGATTCGACCGGCGCGTCGGCGCGCGCGCTTGCGCTCCACACGATTGGCGCGCGTCGCGCCGCGAAATATTCTGCCGCGCGCGCGTCGTGCGCGCGTTCGTACGGGTGGCGGGGTTCGCTCTCGGTCGCGTCGAGCACACGCAGCGAATGCCAATGCCCCGCGCGCGCCGAATCGAAAAATTCGACGCGATAATGATCGGCGGCGACGATCCGCCGCGTATGCGCGTACAACAAATCCACGATTTTTTCCGATTCAAAGCCGGCGCGCGCGAGCGCCTCGCCAAATTCGTTCAGCACGCTCAACTCATTCCGCCGGCGCTCGAGCCGCGCGCTCGTATCGGCAAACATCTGCACGATAACCGCCGTGCCGATCAGCCCCGCCGCCAGCATCAAAAACATCTCGATGCGCGTCGGATCGTAGACGACCGCGATGACGATCGCGAACGGCAGCGGCAAAAGTTCGGTCGCCAGCGAGTACGGCAAAATGCGGCGCAGAAAATTCGTGAACGCCGCCCAACCGCCGCGCGTCCATTCCAATACCGCCCAACCGAGATGGTCCACCACAAACCACGCGGCAACCGCCGCCGCGAGCGCCGGCACATCGTTCATTGAAAATTCGCGCGGAAAAAATTCGCCGCCGAGTAGAGTGTACAAATGCGCGCTCGCGTACGCCATGCCGATTTTCAAGCCCGCGTTGAAAATCGGAATCTCGATGAGATTGAATGCCGTGTGCTTTTCGCGGCGAAGCGAATTCAAAAAGAGATAGAGAAAACCGCTCACGGCGCCGACCCACGCGCCCGGCAACGGGCGGAAAATCAAAACCGCCGCGAGGTCCACAATCCCCACCAAGCTGTGCGTCACTTGCGGCGCGACGTGAAAGCCGGCGCGCTTGACGAACATCGAGAGCGCGGCGAAAAACGCCAACGGCCCGAAAGACGCGAAAAGCACGCGCACGTCGGTCAGCGCAATGAGCGCGCCGATGCCGCCAAGTCCAAGACCGAGCGTGTAGAAGGAGGGGAGAAGGGAACGCAGATTCATGGTGCGCTAGATTATATCCCTTTCGCGCGATCTGCCAATGATGCAGTATGAGTAATCACCCGGGCAACGTGCTTTGACACTCGTCGGCAAGCGTGGTAAAAGAATAGAAATCCTTTTTGACTAGATGATGCATGCAATTCAACCCGCAAAATCCACTCATCGTTCAAAGCGATAAAACGATTCTCCTCGAAGTAGACAGCGCCCTTTATCAAGACGCACGCGACGCGCTCGCGCGTTTTGCCGAACTGGAGAAATCTCCCGAACACATCCACACCTATCGCCTCACCGCGCTCTCGTTGTGGAACGCCGCCGCCGCGGGACTGACCGCGCAAAAAATTCTCGACGACCTCACGCGCTTTGCCAAATATCCTCTGCCCGATAACGTGCGCGTCGATATTATCGAAGCGATTTCGCGTTATGGGCGCGTCAAGTTGATTCTGGAAGACGGTAAACTCTTGCTCGTCTCCGACGACATTCCGCTGATGACCGAACTCGCGCGTCACAAATTCGTCGCGCCGATTCTGCGCGCGCGGTTGACGCCGACCCAATTTGAAATCGCGATTGCGGATCGCGGACGCATCAAACAAGTTTTGCTTCAGGTCGGTTATCCCGCGGAAGACCTCGCCGGGTACGTCGAAGGCACGCCTCTCGAAATCGGTTTGCGCGAAAATTGCGTGGCGACGAACGAGGCATTCACGTTGCGCCATTATCAGACCGAAGCCGCTGAGGTTTTCCACGCCGGCGGCAGCGCATCGGGCGGCAGCGGCGTCATCGTTCTGCCGTGCGGCGCGGGCAAAACGATGGTCGGTCTCGCGGCGATGCAAAAATTGCAAACTGCCACACTCATCCTCACGACCAACACCGTCGCCGTGCGCCAATGGATCACCGAACTGCTCGACAAGACGACGCTCACCGCCGACCAAATCGGCGAGTATTCGGGACAACTCAAAGAGATTCGCCCCGTGACGATAGCGTCGTACCAAATCCTGACGTATCATCCGCGCAAACTTCGCAAAGACGGCGCGATCCGCAATCTGCGCGACGAGTTTCCGCACTTTGCCATTTTCGATCAACTCGATTGGGGGCTCATCATTTACGACGAAGTGCATCTCTTGCCCGCGCCGGTGTTTCGCATCACCGCCGAAATTCAAGCGCGCCGCCGCTTGGGCATGACCGCGACGCTCGTGCGCGAAGACGGGCACGAAGGTGACGTGTTTACGCTCGTGGGTCCAAAAAAGTTCGACGTGCCATGGAAAGAATTGGAAAAGCAAGGTTGGATTGCGACGGCGGAATGTCACGAGATTCGCGTGCCCCTGCCGGAAGAGCGGCGGATGGAGTACGCGCTCGCGCCCGACTCGGAAAAATATCGCATCGCCGCGGAGAATCCCGACAAATTGGGACTCGTGCGCGAACTGCTCCACAAACACAAAGACGACACGGTGCTGGTGATCGGCGTCTATCTCACGCAACTGCACAAGATCGCCGAGATATTGGGCGCGCCGCTCATCACCGGCGAGACGACGATCCGCGACCGCGAAAAACTTTTCGATCAGTTGCGCCGCGGCGAAATCAACCGGCTCGTCGTTTCCAAAGTCGCCAACTTTTCGATTGACCTGCCGGATGCGAATGTGGCGATCCAAATTTCAGGCACGTTCGGCTCGCGGCAGGAAGAAGCGCAGCGCCTGGGCAGAATTTTGCGTCCCAAGAAACACGGTTTGCTCGCGCACTTTTACGCGCTCGTCAGCCACGACACGATTGACCAAGATTATTCCGCGCATCGCCAAATGTTTCTCACCGAGCAAGGGTATCGCTACGACATTCTGTATGCGCACGAAATCGAAAATTGGACGCCCGCAACGTTTTCGGTTGAAGGCGGAGTTGTGGCGCCGCTGGCGTTGCCCGCGCCGACTATGATGCGCGAAACGTGATCCGTAACGAGTGAACCATGGCGAAGAAATCCAGCTATTCCGACGACAGTTTTAACGACGATGCCGATTGGGCGGCGGACGAACCCGTTCCATTCGGCGACGAGCCAATTGATTTGATCGAAGCGGACGTGCGCGATATTTGCGGCAAGCCGAATGCCGCGCGCGGTAGTTTGTTATTTGGCAGCGGCGCGGTTTCCCAGCGTTCATTCGATGGACACGCGATTCACGCAACCGTGAGCGACGGCGGAACCTTGTTGCCGGTCGTTTTTGATTTGATTGACGAGAGCAGCAGCTGTTCCGACGCCAAACACGCGCGCCTAGCGGATCCAAACTGCGAACACATCGCCGCGCTGATGTACGCCTACATCCGCCAACCCGAATCGTTCCTGCCGCAAAACGTCGGCGGCTTTATAGACCTCCTGAACGAAAATCCCCAGGCGCGCGATCAACTTGCCCGCGATCCCCAGTTAAACCAAATGCTCGAGCAAATTCAAAGCTTGCCGCCCGCCGCGCGCGCCGCGCTGGACAAGTTGACGCTCAACGCCACGCCCGAACAAATGACGCCGGTCGCGGAACTCAACACGCCCGAAGAACAATTGAAATCGCTGATGCGCAATCTTTCGCTCGAACAATTGAGCGAGATTGCCAAACGCCGCGGCTGGAAGCTATCGAGCAACGCCAAAGAAGCACTCAGCGAAGAACTCGCGCTCTTGCTTGCCAGCGCGCCGCTGCCGTTCGAACTATCGTCTGAAGAAGAACAACTCTTGCGTAACGAAAACACGCTCTATGGTTTGCTGGATACGCCGGGACATTCCGCGCTCCAAAATTTGTGGCGCGCGCGCGCCGGCGGCGATATGAAGCGCTTCGATAACGCCGTGCGCGGCTTGCAATCGGCGGGTGTAATGTTTCCGTGTACGGGAAATGGATCGGCGTTGCATTATCATTGGTCGCCGTTCCTGCGGTCCGAAGATGCGCCGCACCTTGCGCCCAAAGCCAAACCCTATCCCGCCGAAAAAATCGAACGGCTGAAACCCGCCGAACCCCTGATGCCGCTGACGACGATTGTGGATGCCGTGCTCGAACTTGCCGAACGCGAGCCGTTGCGCGTGCGCCTTCTCAAGATTGATTCGCGGTTTGCCAATCAACCCTTCGCGCAGGGCTGGGAACTCGATCCGCAAGAATTGGCGCAATACGCCAAGACGCGCTTCTTTGCAACCAATTCGATAACGATCACGTTTCCCTTGTTCTGGACAGACGAAACAATCCAAAAACTCGAGACGCTCTCGCCCTGGGTCGCGCAGTGGATTGCGGCATTCATTTTCGGCAGCAAGATGCTCAAGCAAGACGGCGATTACGCGCGCATTGATGGTGACCAAGTCGAGACTTGGCGCAAGTTTACGGATGAAGCACGCTGGGAATACTTGTGGCAAGGTTGGCGCGCGGGCGGCGGCGGACTCTATGAATTACGCGCCGCCACGGAACGCGCCGCGTTGACTGCCCAACGTTCGTCGTATACCACTAATTTCAAGCCGATTGATCTGCTGACCGAAATCATGCACGCGCGCAATTTCGTCGCGCGCGTGCTCGCCCCGCTCGATCCGTTGACGTGGTACAGTTTCAAATCGCTCGCCGAGTACGTCCGCGGCATCCGCGGCGATTTCCTGCATACGACCACCACGCAAGAAGTCTGGTTTCTCGCCGCAAAAAAAACGCGCCATCGGTTTGATCCGAATCATTCGCAAAATTGGGACGACTCGTATCGCGCCGTGCTTGCCGCCTTTTTGGACACGACGCTGCGGTGGCTGGGCGTGACCGAGGTCGCCTACGAAGGCAAAGACCTTGCCGCGTTCCGCATCACCGCGCTCGGCGCGGCGTTGCTCTCGGGCGGCAAGGTGAATGTGCCGACTGAACCGGTTGACCCCAACGCGCCGTCAATCACCTGGCTCGACGAGGCGACGATTCGCTTGCGCGCCACGCCCGACGCCGCGCGCGCGATGCCATTGATCCGCGCCTTCGCCGATCCGGCGCGCGAGTCGCTCACCTTTCGCGTTGCGAATGCAAGCATCGCGCGCGCATTCGAACGCGGCAACACCGTCGCCGAAATCGCGGGCAAGTTGGCAGAGCTGAATGCGCCGTTGCCGAACGCGCTGCGCGCCAAGATGGAGGCGCTGGCGGCGAATTACGGGCGCGCGCATGTGTACGAGCACCTCACCGTAATCGAACTGTCCGACGATTTGGCGTTGCGCGAATTACTCGCAGGCACGACGCTGGGTCAATTCGTCGTGCACCAATTCTCGCCGCGCCTCGTCGTCGTGCGCGATGAAAATGTGGACGACTGGGTGAACGAAGTGGTGAAGAAAGGGTACACGCCACAAGTAATGACAAATGACAAATGAACAAATGATAAACGTGTTGCGTGTTCCGTGTTGTTACGCAATACGCACCCCGCAATACGCGAAATGACAAAATGACACTGAAAGAACTCCTCCAACAATACGACGCGAATATTCTCAAAATCATCGCGCGCGAGCACGGCATCGAGCCGAAGAACACGCCGAAAAACACGCTGACCGATTTGTTGGCGCGCAAGCTGGCGGAACGCGACGAGGTCGAGCGCGCCTTGACGCGCGTGGGTTCCGCCGAGCGCGAAATCCTGGGCCTCGTTCAACGCGCGGGAGGCGAGATTGCGACCAGCGTGCTGGAAAATTCGCTCAAGAAATCGAAACAGATCGCGCCGAGCGCTAAGGAGCCGGCCATCTGGAGACTGCGTCAGGCGGGCGGCGATCCAAATTACAAGGGCAAGCCGAAACTGAAAGATGCGGCGGCGCATCTCACGCTCATCGGCTTGGCGTTCGCGCGCGAAGTGATCCAACGATCCTATGGCAGTAAGCAAGTCATCGGTTGGGAATTGGGACGCTACCTCATCATTCCGCCCGAGATTCGCGCGCTCTTGCCTTCGTTCGTCGAAGACAAGCCGGCGATAAAAAGCGAACCTGCGCGCAGCGTATCCGGATCGGCGCGCAATTTTCAACGCGACCTTTCGCGCTATTGGAGTTTTGTGCGGCGCGAAGGCAAACTCGACATGACGACGCAGGGCTGGGTCTATAAAAAAACGACGACGGAATTGGGCAAGGCGCTGGGCTGGAACGACAAGAGCAAGCTCGACGAAAAGAACAATTCCTACTTTTTCTTTTTGCGCCGAATGTTGGGCGCGCTGAGTTTGATGAACACCGAGCAAGTGAGCGATTGGAACGCGATCTTGCCCACCACGTTCGCCGCGAGCGATGAAAAGAATTTCTGGGCATTGCCGCCCGCCGAACGCGTCAAGCAATCGTTCGCGGCGTATCTCGATACGACGACGTGGAACGAATTGCGCATTCCGAAAGGCACGTATGGCTTGGACCATCGCCGCCCCGCGCCACAACAATTGAAAACCGCGCGCCGTGTCGTCATCGAAAAGATCAAACCGCGCGGCGCTAGTGCCTGGGTCGCACTCGCCGATGTGATTGACGACCTCCGACTCGGAAATTACGAATTCCTTTTTCCGCGCAGCAAGAACGCGCCCGCCTACGGTTATTCAAGCAATTACTCGACGCCCTACTACAACTCGAACAACTCTTACGGCGTAACGTACAACAATATCACCGATGAAGCAACCGGCTGGGATTTGGTCGAAGGCGCGATCATCACGCACATCCTCACGGGTCCTTTGCACTGGCTCGGCTTGACCGATGTCGGCTTCGACGGCGACACGCCCATCGCGTACCGCTTGACGGCGATGGGCGCATGGTTGCTGGGGCTCGGCACGGAAATCCAAATCACCGAAGCAGGCGGACGCGTCGTCGTTCAACCGAATTTTCAAATCGTCGCGATGGAACCGATCGCGGATCAAGTGTTGATGACGCTCGACGAGTTTACCCAGTTTGAAGGCGGCGACCGCGCGCTGACCTATCGCCTTACGCGCGAATCGGTCTATCGCGGGCAACGCACTGGCTGGGACGCGGCGCGCATGATCGCGTATCTTGAGGAGGCAACCCATACGCCGTTGCCGCAAAATGTCAAACGCTCGCTCGAAGAATGGCAGGCGTTGCACGAACGCGTCACGATTCGGCGCGGCGTGACGATACTGCAAGCCGAGGACGCGGCAACGCTCGACGAGTTGTTTGCGAATGCGACGGTCGCGCCCAAACTAGGTCGGCGCGTGGGCGCGGATGTCGCGTTGGCGGATGAGAAGGCGCAAGCCGTGAATAACACCTTGCGCGATGCGGACTGGCTGGCGGTCTTCACGCGGCATGGTCAAACGGATGCGCCCGCAAGCGTGGCGACCGATGTGGAAGGCAACGTCACGCTCGTGCATCGCACGCCGAGCATTTACGCCTACGAAGGCATCGAGCCGTTCGCCGAACGCATTGACGCGCGGCACGCGCGCATCACGCCCGCGAGTGTGGCGGCGGCGACGAAGCAGAATCTGTCTGTGCCCACGATGCTCGCGCGTTTGCGCCAAGTGCATCGCGGCGAAATTCCAGCCAAACTGATCACGCGCCTTAAAGCGTGGGGCAAGTACTACGGCGGCGCGAAATTGGGCGCACTGACCTTGCTCGAATTTCGCGACGACCAAGCGCGCGGTGAATTACTCGACGACCCGGAATTGAAACCGCACCTCGAACGATTCGAAGCGGGCAATCGTCCCCTCGCGCGCGTGCGCGCCGAATCGTTAGCGCGCGTCAAAGAATTGTTGGCGGAACGCGGCGTGGACATTCGCGAGTGGAACGAGAAATGACGCCGGTGCGGGCGACACGAAAGACGCGAAAAGCGCGCGCAAGTCGGTCAGCGCAATGAGCGCGCCGATGCCGCCAAGTCCAAGACCGAGCGTGTAGAGGGTTGAGAGAAGTGTGGAACGAGTCATAGCGAAAAGAAAACCCCACCTGTTGGAGCAGGCGGGGGTGCTGTTCTTATTTGCCGCGCTTTTTCTCCAACTCGGTACGGAGGCGCTCGACTTCGTCTTGCGTCTCTTCGGGCGAGAGCAAGTAAACGTTTTTCTTGGGGTCGTACAATCGCAATTGTTCACTTTCCACGCGCAACTCCAACCCCAATTCTGCACTCACGCGCGGTTCGCCGTTCATTAGAACGTATTCATCTCCGACTAGACGATAGCCCCGTAGAGGCGGTTTGAGATATTCACCGAGCGGATCGAACAAAAAGTACTCGCGCACACCCAACTCCGCATAAACGCTCCGCTTGTAGCCCGTGTCTTCATATCGCGTGCTTTCCGATGTGAGTTCGAAAACGACGACGGGCGGCTTGCCTTCATCCCAAATCTTGAAAGTACGCCGGTCGCCCTTTGGCACGCCTTTGACGACGAAAACATCCGGCGCAACACATTGCTTGGGATCCCCTTGAACAAAGTACAGCAGCATATTGCCCGCCACATACACCTGCGGGTCATCGCGAAAAAAGTTGCGGAGGGCAACATCCAGGTAGATCAGTTGCTTGCGGTGCGCGTCTGTTTCTGCCATTGGCATACCGTCCGATTCGGGATAATGAATTCTCGTCGCGCGATTTAGAGTCATCACATTCATAGGGCAGACCTCACTTTCTATCGGACGCTATTATAGCACAATCCGACTCAGATTGCCGACCATCTGACCAGCCGACGATCCGACTATGCAACGAACTGACTAATGGCTTTGAGCGACACATCGTAGCGATAGACAATGTTCATGTGCCCGTCGTCAAATTCTTCGTGGATGTATGGGACGCCGTGCGCTTTCAACCGCTGGCAGAAAATGCGCGCGCCGTATTGCAAATTGAATTCATCGCGCAACCCGGCGTCGAGATAGATCAGCCGCAGCGAGCGAAGTGCGTCGGCGTATTGGTCAACGAGAAAAACCGGATCCCACGCGAGCCACCGCTTCCAAACGTCGTCGCGCATTTCGCCGGTCTCGGCGTCGAACGGCAGATCGAAACCAAATGGCGCCGATGGATTCGGCGAATAGCACGCCGCCATCGCGATCGTGTTCAGCATCGCGCCCCAATCGCGATCTTTGGGATGAAGGTCGCGGAAGGTTTGCCAAAATTTTTCCAGCCCACCGAATTTTTTCTGCGCCCGCAGATAGCCGATAAAATCCGGCTTGTAGCACAATTCAAAATACAGATCGCCGCTGTGACACGCCATCAAGCCAAACACGTCCGGATGCCGCATCGCCAGAATGACGCTGCCGTAACCGCCCGAACTTTTGCCCATCGCCGCGCGGTGATCGCGGTCTGCCTGCGTTCGATATTTCTGATCAACCCGCGCGACGATTTCTTTTACGACGTGGTCTTCATAGTTGCCGGTCGCGGACGAATTGATGTACTGACTGCCGCCAATGCGCGTAAAACAATCCGGCATCACGAGAATCATCGGACGCACTTTGCCTTCCGCGATCAGCCGATCCATTCTCTGCGCGATATTTTCATCCCACGCGGAATCGTTCAAGAGCATCGTGCCGCGCCCGGTGAAACCGGTGAGAATGTAAATACTCGGATAGCGCGCGTCGCCGCGTTCATAGCCGGGCGGCAAATACACAGGCACGCGCCGCGTCGCCGGATCGCCGAGCGGATTATTTTTCAGCGCTGCGCTTTCGATCGTTTCGATAACGACTGTGCCTTGTTGCATTGGATAGCCCCATTTTTCAATTCCAATCAATGACCAGTTTCGTAAACTTTTTTTCGAGCGCGACCTCGCCCGGCAACAACGCGACGCTGGCATCGCGCGGGTACGCGCGAATCTTTAATCGCTCGCTCGCCGGTCGCCCCGCCGCGTCCCACGCGCGGATGCGCTGGATCAGCCGTTGCGCCAACAATTCATCCGCGCCAAATTGTCGAACCAGCAACTCAAACGACGTCATATCGCCGTCATCTGTAGGCGCGAACTCCTGTCCGCGCGCCAAAACGCAGAAACTCGATTCTCCTAAAATCCCATGCGTCGCGCTGTATTTGTCCGCGTCGCTGAAGAGAGACGGTACCAGTCTACGCTTGGTCGTCTCTCCGAACGCTTCCAATTTGCCGTAAGCCGGTTCGGACAAGGCAAGCCAGGAATTGAAACTGCCGAAAAGTTCACGCGGGCTTATTTGAATTCCAGTGTTCCAATCTTTGCTCGCTTCAGTCAACAGCCGGTAAATTGTCGCGGGATCAACTCCAAGTTCATTATCCAGTGTGAAGGAAAGACCGGGTTCGGGTCCGAGTTGAACAGTATTCTGAGTTGCCGCGAACGCGCCGCGTAAAGTCATAAAGCCACAACCACGAATCGAGAGACTCGCCAAGTAATCGTCTCGCTTTTCAAACGCGATCGACTTTTGCACTCCCCCGCGCAACGCCAGAGGCAATAGCAGTCGTCCGCCGGTTTGGAGTTGATCGCGCCACGCCGGCGCAATGTCCCACGCGCCGACCGTCAAAATAATTCGATCGTACGGCGCGCCCTCTTGAAATCCCGCGCCGCCGTCGCCGCAAATCACGCGCACGTTCTCAACGCCCGCCGCGCGCAGATGCTCGCGCGCATCCTGAACAATATCATCGTCAATATCCATCGTGATCACTTGCCCCGCTTCGCCGACGATGTGCGCGATCAGCGCGGCATTATAGCCCGTCCCCGCGCCAATTTCCAGCACGCGTTGCCCGGCTTGCGCCTCCAATTGCTCGAGCATGATTGCCATGATCGCCGGTTGCGAGGACGAACTGATCGCGATTTCTGCGACGAACTTGGTGGGAATGGCTTGGTCGCTATATACCTTTTCCAGTGGAACATCAGGCAAGAACAGGTGACGCGGCGCCGCGCGAAACGCCGCGCGCACGCGCGGCGAGCGAATATGCCCGGCGCGGTCGAGTTGATCAATCAGGCTCTGATGCAACAGAGAAATATCCGACATGGTGAATGGCAAATTAAGTGTTGCGTCTGACTGGGTGTCAGTTTGCTCCCAAAGGTGTTTTTTGAGTAAAATGGGTGTCATTCCTTTCAGGCAGGTGTCCAATGCGCAAGATCGCCGTCCAACGTCGTTTCGAACAGCTTCAAAT
>JACQGS010000124.1 GCA_016199405.1 Chloroflexota bacterium
ACCGGATTTTGCGCTGGACCGAGATTGATCACCAATTGTTGTCCTTCTTCCAAACCGCTGACCACTTCTGTCTCTTGATCGTTCGCCAATCCCAATTTCACCTCGATGTCTTGCGTTTGCTCCGGCGTTTTTTGAATCGTTACAAAACGCTTCGCGCCGACGGCGCGCACCGCGCGGTTCGGCACGAGCAGCACGTTATCTTTTTTCGCGACGACGACGTTCGCGTTCGCGGTCATGCCGATTTTTACCGGCACATCGCCCGGATTCAACGTCACCGTCACGATGTAATTCACGACGCCTTGCACCGTCGTCGCCGCCGCGGCAACATCGCTGACGCGCGCGTTAATGCTCGCGCTTGGATAGGCATCCAAGCCAATCGTCACTTCTTGCCCGATCACGACGCGCGCGATGTCCGTCTCGTCGATATTCACCTTTACGCGCAACTCCGAAGTATCGGCAACCGTAACGACCGGCTTTGCCGCCGGCACATACGAACCGAGATCAAAATCGATCTTTGTCACGGTGCCATCGAACGGCGCGCGCAGAATCGCGTCTTCCAGCCGCTGTTTCGCCAAATCGCGCGCGGCGCGGGCTTGTCGAACATTGGCGTCGAGTTGTTTGATTTGATTTTCGTTGGGATTTATTTTGGAACTGTAAACCGCGAGCGCCTTTTGATAATCGAGCGTTGCCGTTTGCAATGCCGCCGATTGCGGGGTCATCGCGATGAATGGATTGCTCGCGCCGCCGATGCGGTCGTAATCGGCTTGCGCGCGCGCGAGCGCGGCGAGCGCTTTGTCAATGTCCGCTTTCGCAATGATCAGATCATTCGCAACCGGCGATTTCAAATTCGCAAGCGCGGCATCCGCCGACGCGAGGCTCGCTTCGGCTTGCACGATTTGTAAATCGAGGACCCGCGCATCGAGCGCCGCGAGCAACTGCCCTTTTTTTACCGCGTCGCCTTGCTTGACCGCGAGTTGCGTCACCGCGCCGGTCGTATTGAACGCAAGCGATGCTTCGCGCAACGGGCTAATCGCGCCGCTCGCGCTGACGGTGGCAATGAGCGTCCCGCGCCGGACGAAATCGCCTTCGGCCGTCGCGGCGGAGAGCGTTTGCGCGTTGCCGCGCGGCAAAAGGGTAACGGCGGCAACTAACGCGATAATCGCGCTGCCGGCAAGCATTATCGCAGTCCGTTTACTAATTTTCATTTTCTTTTTCCAATTGAGTGAGATAGAGCGTGAGCAGCCGCAAAAATTCGCGCTGATCGCGCAGAGAAAATTTTTTGAGCGCGTCCGCCAAACGTTCGCGGCGCGTCGCGCGCGCGCGTTCCAGCAAATGCTTGCCCGCCGGCGTGAGATTCACGACGACCTTGCGGCGATCGTCCGGATCGGTTTGGCGGACGACCAGTTTGTCGTCGAACAACCGCCCCACAATTCCGGTCATCGTCGGATACGATTGCATCATCTCGTCCGCAAGTTTGCCGATCGGGCAGCCCGTCCCGCGCCGATGAATGGACACGAGGACCAGAAATTGCGGCAGCGTGAGATCGTGCTCGGTCAGAATTTGCGAGAGCCGCCTTTGTTCCGTCCATGCAACGCGTTGGAGCGCGTGCTCAATGACTTGGAGTTCTTGGAGGATTTCCATTTTTGGCGCAAAAAAAACTTGGCGCGCCCGGCGTCTGCGCCGTCGCCCAAGTCGAAATAGTTGCCGTGCTGAATATTTAGCGAAGCAAAGTATATCTATTTTTCTGGATCTGTCAAATCGCGCCGCGTTGGACAAACTCCACCAACGCGCGATTCACCTCCGCCGGCTTTTCCAGCATTACCGCGTGCCCCGCGTTTTCAACGACGACCAAGTGCGCGCTCGGAATTTGCGCGGCGAGATATTCGGAATATTTCAGCGGCGTCAGCGCATCATCACGCCCGCACACGACGAGCGCCGGCGCGCGGATGGTTGCGACGCGCGGCATCGCATCGAACGCGTTGCATGCGATGAAATCGCCGTGCGTGACCGCGGGGGCACAGTCACGGAGTTGCGCTTCCACTTTCGCCATGTCCGCACTCTCCGCGTTCGCAAATTGTGCGCGGGCAATCAGCCGCGCCGTGTTGTCGAAATCGTTGAGGATGCCGTCGAGAATTTGCGGCGCGACGCGTAGACGCGCGCCGGTCGCCACGAGCGCGATGCCGGCGATGCGATCCGCGTGATCGAGCGCGAGCGTCTGCGTAATCGCGCCGCCCATCGAATGTCCGACGATGATCGCGCGCTCCAGCGCGCGCGCGTCGAGAAAAGCCAGCACGTCGTCTGCATACGCGGCAATGGACGCGCGCCCGGCGCCTTCCGACCTGCCGTGCGCGGGCAAATCGAGCGCAAACGCGCGCGCCATCTCGCCCAGCGCGCGAACTTGCGCGCCCCAGATCAGATGATTGCTTCCCGCGCCGTGAATGAAAACGACCGGAATCCCACGAGCACCGTGGTTCGCGTAAAAAATTTCTCCGACGCGGCTATCGGCGAAGGGCATCGCTCGCTCCTAAAATCAATTTGACACTTGCTCCATTCCGCGCTACCATTCAAGAAATCTTTCGAGAGGATGAGAACACTGGAACCTAACGAACTGGCGCATCAAATTTTGGAAATTATTTCGGACAAGAAAGGCATTGACATTGTTTTGCTGGATACGCGCGCGGTATCGGCGATCAGCGATTATATCGTTATTGCCACGGGCGATAGCGAACGCCAAGTGCAAGCGATGAAGGACGAAATTCAAAAGCAGTTGAAACAGCAGCGCATTCTGCCGCTCGGCGTGGAAGGCAAGCCGGAATCCGGCTGGTCGCTCTTGGATTACAATAGCGTGATCACGCACCTGTTTACGCCGGCGATGCGCGATTTTTATTTGCTCGACAGTCTGTACGAAAACGCGGCGGTCGTCGTCAAGATGCCGTGAGAGAAATTGGAGATTAGAGATTGGATGTTGGAAAAAGACCGACGCGGATTCTTCCGCGTCGTTTTTTTCTCCCTTGCCACACTGCACCACTGCTCCAATGCCTATTCGTTCACCCATTTATCCAGCTCGCGCGCGTACGCGTGCAATTCATCCGGCTTGAACCACAACGCGATTTCACTTTTTGCCGTCTCGGGCGCGTCGGAGGCATGAATCAAATTCCGCAAGCCCATCAGCGCGTAATCGCCGCGAATCGTGCCGGCGTCCGCTTCCCAGGGGCGCGTCACGCCGACCATTTTGCGGACGACGCTGATCGCCTCGTGCCCTTCCAGCACCAGCGCGACGACCGGCGAAAGCGTAATGTAACTCACCAAGCCATCGTAAAAAAATTTCCCTTGATGCACCGCGTAGTGCTCTTCCGCCAACGCGCGGTTCACTTGAACGAGTTTCATGCCGACGATTTTCAAGCCGCGCGCTTCAAAACGCGCGAGAATGTTTCCGACCAACGCGCGTTGCACGCCATCGGGTTTAATGAGAACGAGCGTCTGTTGCAATGATTCCTCCGAGGATAACGTGATTGGAAATTGGATGTTGGAAGTTGGACATCGGACTCCGGACTCCGGACTTAATCCGACTTCGCCACGCGTTCCAAAACGTAGCGATAACGTTCCAGCGCTTCCGCCAAAAGATCCGCCCGCGTATACGCGTCGCCCAAGATGCGATGCGCGTCAAGCGGCGGGTTCCACATCACGATCAACTCTTTCAGATCATCAATCACGTCGTTCACTAAACGCGGACCTTTTTGCACCACATAATCATATTCGACGAGCGCCTCTTCAACGCGATTCGCATCGCGGAGCGCACGCGCTTGCGCCAGATGCGTGTACCCGCGCGACTGACGTTTCCGTTTGGGCTTGATTTCTTCAGGCGGCGGCTCGGGCGCGGGAACAATAGCCGGCGCAAGCTCTTCAACCGGCGCGGCTTCTTCTATTCTCGCCGGCTCAATGGGTGCCGGTAAAATTTCCGCCAGGTTAATCGGCGTCTGCTCCTCTTGCGCGGACAGCATGGGCTCTTCCGCGTTGTTCGTGCGCAGATCGCTCAGCCATTCGTGCAATTCACTCTGCGCGTTGCCACTTTTTTCTGGCCGTGCCCCCACCCATTCTGGCGGAGTCGGTTCGGACGATTCGGGCAGCATCTCCGTTTCAACTTTGGGTTCGGCCCGCGCCTCCATCCATTCCGGCAGAGTCGCTGCGGTTGATTCGGGCGGCAGCGCCGTTTCAACTTTGGGTTCCGGCGACGATGCTTCGATTATCGCCTGCGCGGCCAGCCACGCCGGTGGGGTTGGTTCGGTTGGTTCTGGCAACATTGCCGTCTCAACTTTTGGCTCGGGTTGCGGCGATTCAATCACTGCCGGCGCGGTCAGCCACGCGGGTGGAGCCGGTTCTGCCGGCTGATCTGGAATTTCTTTTGGCAAACCGGTTAGCCACGGCGGCAACGCCGATTTCAATCCTAACGTTGGCTTCAACACCGTGCGTTCCGCCGGTTGCGCGGGCGCAGACATTTCGCGAAAATCCGCGCGTAACCATGCCGGCAAACCGGAATCCTCCGCCGCCGGCTTTGCCGGCTCGATTGAGGTTTGCAACACGGGCGTCTCCGCGGTGGCTACTTCTTCGCGCGGCGGCAAGGGTTCCGCCGGCGATTCGACTGGAGCCGGCGCGCCGGGCACGTAACGCGGCACCATCGGTTGCGCCGGTTTGAGCGGCGCGCGCGCGCGGAAAATTTTTTGCGCGGTTTGATTGGTGGGATCGAGATCTTGAGCGCGCTGCAAATACGTATCGGCTTCGCTCAAGCCGGTTTCAAAATACGTCGCGCCGAGGATGAGATTGGCTTTGAGGCAGTACGGCAACACATCGAGCAAATGCAGCGCGACCTCCGCGGCTTCGCGCAATTTGCCGGCTTGCCAGAGCGTTTCCGCCAGCCCGACGCGCGCATCAAAACGATTGGGCTCGCTGTCCACAATCGTGCGAAATTCGTGAATCGCTTGCGCGTACAGCCCTTCTTGCGCGTACAAACGCGCGAGGCCCGCCGGCGTCAGCTTGAGCCGGGCGCGCGGCTGATCTTCGATCTCCCCGTACAAACGCAAAAGCTCTTGGCGAATTTCCAGATTGGTCGGCGCGAGTTCATTCGCGCGTTCCAAATGCCAGAGCGCTTCGGTCGGCTGACGCTCTTGCTGAAATATCACCGCCAGTCCGGCATGCGCGACCACTTGCTCCGGATCCGCGCTCAGCACGCGGCGAAAAATTTCTTGCGCGCCGATCGGGTCGCCGCTTTCCATCGTCGCTTCGGCGGCAAGCCGATAGGTTTCAATGTGCTTGGGGTAATAACGCAGGACGTGCTTGCAGAGCGCAAGCGCTTCATCGTTGCGTTCGTTTTGAATGAGACTGCGAATCTCTTCGGTGTAGGATTGGAGGGGAACTTGATCGTCCATCATAGCGGCTGAGAAGCATTATGCAATAAAGGAAAAGAAAAGTCAACGCGAAGAGCCAGTGACCCAGGGCTAGTGCAAAGTCAGTCTGAACGACACAGAATCAATTGCAACGCACCGTTCCAATTGGCGGCGTAGGCGCGTCGTGCTTCGGGCACGTTCTTGACGCCCCGTCTCAACAAAAGCCCCAAGACCAAATTATTGATTGCCGCCATCATCCGCGCCGCGTGTCCGATCCGGAGATGGCACCAATCTTCCCGCAACGTCTCATCGCGCCGATAGTGCAAACCGTTTTCCATCTGCCAATGTGTGCGAACAATTTCCAACAGCCGGCGCGGACTCGCTTCCTGCGCAGTTAAACTGGTCACACCATACACAACTTCGTGGGTGATCTTTCCGTCCTTCACCCGCTCAAAGTGCCGTTCGAGTTTGATCACTTGCTCGGCATACGGCCAATCCAGATAGCCTTTCAACTCCCGGCTCACCGTAATCGTGCGTTGCTCGATTCGTCCATGCCCTTTCTCGGTGGTTGTGGCGGAACGGAATTCGGTCACCGCCGGACTGAATCCTTTCACGCAGTGCTCGGGCTCGAACAGGAGCGCAATATCTTGGCGCAACTCGGATTGGTTGTCTTTGACATTCCAGACATAGTCTCCGCCACCTTCCACAATTTGCACGGACAAGTTGCGCTGGGCGAGCAGGGCATCCCCCGTCACGATTTTGCCTCGTAAATCTATACATTCCAGCACACGCGGTGCCGCGACGATTTCATTTTCTTTGCCAGCCACCTCGACCTGGACCATCACCCAGCCTTCCCCGGGCAGAAATGCGGCCAGCAGATGGAGTCCCCGCGTTTGCCCAGCCAGAATCGTTCCGCGCAACGTTTTGCCATCCAACGTTAGAATCACACTTTGCCCTGCGTGCGGCAAACGCTCAAAAAATTCCCGCACCACTTGCTCAAAGTCTTCCACGCTCACGACGCGTCCGAGGATACGACTGTAGGTCGTGCGGTGCGGTGCGCGCGGTTTCGTCAAGTGGAGGGCTTCGGCTAACGGGTTCTGGCGGTGACGCACCCAATCGGCAATCCCAGACAAGCGATCTTCACCCGCTAGTTTGGCAAGAGTGACAAACACCAAGATCGTCACTAAAGCGTAACGCACACCCCGCGCATGGCGCGCATCTTTCAAGGTACACAGATGGGCATACAAACTGTCGAGATCAATGACAAATCCGTCCGGGTTCAGATTGACGTCAATCGTGGGCGCAGTATACTCAGGCATGACCTTCCTCGGTGAGATAGGAGTTTGGCGATTTCTATCTTAACCGAGTAAGGTCTTTTCATTTATTTGTCAAGCGACTTTGCACAAGCCCTGGCCAGTGACCAGTCATCAGTGAACAGTGATCAGTGGAGAACTGATGACTGGAAACTGATAACTGATCACTAGACTTTCCTCCACCCGTACTTTTCCAAATCGATTCGCGCGTCGCGTCCGAACCGGATGCCTTCGGCGCGTAGGCGCGCGCGTTGCTCGCGATAGCCCGGCGTCGGGCGGACGCTGATGCCGCCGCGCGCGTTGACGACGCGATGCCACGGAATCTTTTCGTCGCCCGCGCGCATCGCCCAACCGACCGTGCGCGCGCCGCGCGGCATTCCCAGCGCCCGCGCGATTTGCCCGTACGTCGCGACGCGTCCGCGCGGGATGCGGCGGACGAGCGCGTAGACGCGAGAGAAGTAGGTTGAAGAAGCCGGTTTACGTGGATGGATTTCCGGTTTGACTTTCACTCTTGGATTGGAATGGATCTTGCTCTTGAATTTCTTTCCACCCGCGCCGGCTGATCGCTTCCAATTGTTCGTGAGTCCATCTCATCACTTGGCTCAGGAATAAACCGGGTTTCATTACCTTGCCGGGCGCAAGCAAGCCGCGCAACTTTTCCGTACTCTCATTTTCATCCGTGAAATCGGTGTCGGTGGAAATAAAATAATCCACGCGCGCTCGAATCGCGGCGAGGATTACGGGTACGTCTTCGAAATCACGCACAAGGTCGCGGTGAAATTCAATCTCTGTTTTGGTCGGCTCGGCAACCGTTTCGACATTCGCCAACGCGAGAAACGCCTCGAGTTTGGAGAGATGCTCTGGAAACAGTTCAGCCAGATAGTGCCGCGCGTCATCCAGCACGGACGGCGAAACAACCAGCGTGATTTTGCGCCGTGCGGCAAGGCGCAAAATCTCGTACGGAAAGCGAGGAAAAGTCACGCCGCGAATTAGAATGTTCGCATCGGCGAAGACGCGAAGTCTGGCATTAGCCATGCCGCGCCCCGAACGACCGTTTACGCAAACTCGCTACAATCGTGTCGAGGTCTTCTTCTTGGCGGATTCCCTTTTTCTCGGCAGACTTGCCCACCTCCACGACCAGACTCGTCAACAAATTTTCCGCGATCCGTTCACGGCGCGTCGATGTTTTGGAAAGCATCACAACTCCGTCGGCAATTTGAAACCACGTCAGTTCTTCGCCTTCTTTCGCGCGTAATCCTTTGAGAATTTCTCTTGGCAATGTGACTTGGCCCCGCGTTCGGACTTTGGAAGATGCCATGACCATCTCAACCTCCTCGCACCCAAACCAGCTCGAGATTCACTACCGATGCAGATTATACTCCGCTTTCAACGCCTTCAACAATTTGCCAAACGCCTCGTCGTACTTGCTTGCGCTGGAACTCCATTCACTGAAATCGCCGACGACTTTTGCGACCACATCCGATTTGCGCGGGTGCTCCCATTTCTCAAAAATGTAATCGTCAATGCGAATTGGAAACAAAATGTTCTTGCCCTCTTTGTCTTCACGGTTCAGCGCGCGTTCGATCTCGCGCAGAACCGGCCCGCTTTGCAGAGAATTTTCCGAGCAAACGACAATCAATTTGTCGTAGATGCGAATGCTCCGATCAATCTCTCCCCAAACCGGCTCGCCCCATTTTGCATCTTCCGGAAAGTACCACGTCCGTACATTTTTTGCTTGCAAGTCCGCGTACAGTCGTTCTGCGAATTGTTTATCTTTGGCGCTGTGACTGATGAAGCAAGAGTAAAATTCAATCGGTTGTCCAACAAGCGAGCGTGCGTAAGTGATGAAAGTTTCAGGGACACCACAGCCGCGAAGAAAGACTTCGGGGATGTTTCCCTGAGAGCGAAAGATAGCGTCAATGCCAATGGTTGAAGGGGCTTCGTGAATGACGCTATCAAGACCCTTAGCTACGCTAAGATCAATATCTCCGAACCGAGTATGGCCTATCCTAGTTCGTGAGAATTCTGCGCCAGTGAGATCTGCTCTCGTAAAATCAGCGCCACGAAGATCCGCATCAGACAGGTTCGCGTGACTCAAGTCTGCCAGACTGAGATCCGCTGCACGGAAATCGGTACGGATAAGTTGTGCTTTCCTAAGATCTGCCGCGAAGCAATCTGCCCCCATCAAATTTGCATCACTGAGGTCTGCATTTTCGAGAAGTGCCGAACTGAAGTCTGCTCCCCAGAGTTCACTCTTCTGAAGATCTACATTTCGAAGGTTACTTTCAAGCATTCCGCTATCTCGGTCAAACCCCCCAAAGTTTGCCATCCCCATCTTGACTCCCGCGAGCACGGCGCCGCTCAAGTCTATCGCTTTATGATGATTCTTCTTCCTCCACTCATTCCAAGCCTCCACACCCTGTTTGAGAATCGCGAGGTGTTCTGGGTTTGCCATTGGTTAGACCTCAGAAGTCAGATTGCAAACAACAGAAGAAATTCTGCGCCTGCCATATGCAATCTGCACTCACCCATTCGCCTTCTGTCCTCTTTCATCTGTGCTCTGTAATCTGAGACTCGTCACCACATCCAAATCCCACCCGCTCCGCTCCCCGCGCTCCAAATGCCACCACGCGGCAGACGCGATCATCGCGCCATTGTCCACGCACAACTGCGGCGGCGGAATCAAGACCGGCACGGGCGCGCGCGCGATCATTTGCGCGCGCAGACGCGCATTCGCGGCGACGCCGCCGGCAAGCAATATCTGCGCGACGTGATGCTCTTGCGCGGCGCGAATTGTTTTTTCGACCAGCACATCGGTGATCGCGGCTTGAAAGCTCGCAGCGATGTCTGCGACCGGCAGCGCGGCATTATCTAATTTACGAACCAGATGCAACGCGGCGGTTTTGAGTCCGCTAAAAGAAAAATTGTACGGGTCCGTCAGCCACGCGCGCGGCAACGCGAACGCGTTCGGGTCGCCGGTTTCGGCGGCTTTTTGAATCGCCGGACCGCCGGGAAATCCCAAGCCCAGCAAACGCGCGACCTTGTCAAACGCTTCGCCGGCGGCGTCGTCAATCGTGTGCCCGAGTTGGCGGTAATCGTTGTGCGCGCACATTAAAACAATTTCGGAATGACCGCCGGAAACGATCAACGCGATCAATGGAAAGATTTTTTCTTCGTGTTTCTTCGTGTCCTTCGTGGACAATTCTAGCCAATTCGCGTAAATGTGACCTTCGAGGTGATTGATGCCGATGAGCGGCTTGTCATTCGCGAACGCGATCGCCTTCGCGGTATTGACGCCAACAAGGAGTGAGCCGGCGAGTCCGGGTCCGTGCGTCACCGCGACTGCCGCGAGATCGCGGAATGCGATGCCGGCATCTTTCAATGCGTCTTCAATCACCGGGATTATTTTGAGGACGTGCTCGCGCGAGGCAATTTCCGGAAATACGCCGCCGTACGGCGCGTGCAAATCAATTTGCGACGCGACGACGTTGGAAAGAATTCGCCGCCCATTTTCCACCACCGACGCGGCGGTTTCGTCGCAAGAGGTCTCAATGCCGAGAATAAGAGCCATTTCCAAATTTTCAATTTTCGCTTGCCGATTTGCGATTGAGGGAAGCCGCACCAGTGGCGTGAATCGCAAATCGAAAATTGGCAATTATTGGGGTATCGTCGCCAAGTACGCCGTCCTGCCGCTCACGATAAAAAAGCGACGATTCGTTTCGTCCACCGCGAGCGATTGCAATGCGTTGAACGCATCGCCGAACTGACCGCTGGGACGAAATTGGCGTTGAAATTTGCCGGACACTTTATCAATTTGCACAATGCGCCGGTTGCCGGCGTCGGCGAGATAGAGCGAACTGAGCGCGGCGGTCGTAAAGAGCGCGTTCGGTTTCACGAGCGGCGGATCGAGCTCGCGGACCGCAAAATCAACCGGCTTGCCGGCGACGTAACGAAGAACGTTCGCATTCGCGCGCAACACCCACACATCGCCGTCAATCGCGATGTCCGCCGCGTCGGACAAATTCGCGCTGACGCCGGGCTGAAAGTACGTCGTGGATGCCGACCAGCCGCCATCGCTCCCCGGCACATATTTGAGAATTTGATTCGCGAGCGGATCGAGTAAATATAAATTGCCGGTATAGCCGGACGCCAGCGTCGCGCTTTTCCATTTGGGCGCATCGCTTGCCGCGCGCGGCGTCCATTTGCCGGTCTGCAAATCATACTGCAAAAAAATTCCGCTGCGTTCCAGCGCGACCAATCGCCCGGCATCGTTCCAAAATAGATCAATCAAATCCGCGACCGTGCGGTCGGCGAACTTATCGCCGGCTTTGAGGATGACACCGGCGTTTTCGCCAAACGGCGCGGCGCGCGAACCGACATCGTCCACGACGTACCGATAAACTTTTTCCGCGCCGCGATCCAAAACGAAAACGTTGGGCCACTGCGCGACGATGCGCGTCGCGCTCGTCTTGGGATCGGCATATGTCGCGAACGATGAAAGAAAAACAACCGAGATGCCGTTGAGCGTGTCCAATAAATCTTGCGCCGCGAAATACGCGTTGCGCGCCGGCAAACTCGTGGGGCTGAGTGCGCGGGCTTGATCCGCGAGCGCGAGCGCGGATTGCGCGGCTTGGCGCGCGGCATTCTTATCCGATTTTTCCAATCGCTTGGCATTTTCCAACCCGCCGTTCGCTTGATCGATCCATTGCGCTGTTTGCGCGGCTTGCCGGCGTTGCGCGTCCTGCCGATCCACAAACCACGCGCTCGCGCCAACCAGAATCAAAATCACCGGCAGAACCAGCGCTGCCATGCGCCACCCGGCTTGCGCATCGGGTGAAGGCGCGCTATTTTTTCCCGCCGCGTCTGGTTTGGGCTCGCCCGGCAAAAAGACGCGCAACGCGCGCGCGAGAAAAGCCATCGTCGCGCGTCCGAGCGAATCCATGCCGCGTCCGAGGCGCGCCGACCACGCGCTCCAATCCACGCGCGCGAAAATTCCGGCAACTATCTGCCCGCTTTTCGCGGCGATGCTCATGAGCGTCGAACTGACTGGCACGCGCGGGCTCGGCGCGATCTCCGGCGTGGGCGCGCCTATTTTTTTAACCGGCGGACGCGCGGCAATCGGCGCGGGCTCGATCTCAAGCGCACGCATCGGTTCTGCTTCTGCCGCCGGGGGAGCAGTGTGAATAGTTTCCGTCGCGGGCGCGGGCGGCGGCAACGCGTCGTCCGCAACGCGAATCGCAATCACCGAAAGATCCGATGCGCCGGCAATATCTTCGAGCGCCATGACTATGTCGTCCGGGTAGCGGTCGGCGAGCGTATCGACCAATTCTTCGTCGGTGAGCAAATTTTTCTTGAGCGCGCGCGTGGAAACCAGAACAGCATCGCCGGGGAATAGCGTCGCGTGAAAAATATCCGGCGTGTAATTGCGCGTCTTGCCGAGCGGACACGCGCCGGGCGTAGGGAAATTGCCGTCCTCTTGCTCGGCGTCGAACCAGATGGAGGCGGGCGGAAAACTGGAGAGTTGCTTATCGCGCAAAAGGCAGGTGACGCCGGGACCGGCTTGCGCGATAAAAAGATCATCGTCGCGCACGACCGCGGCGACCAGCCCGCCGATCCGGCGCGCGTCCGGCGCGAGCGCGGCATTGTGTTGAAAAAAGAAATCGTTCGCCGCGCGCGCGGCATCCGAGAGCGCGAGCGAGATCGGTCCGCGGCTGGCGGCGTACGCGCGGCGCGCGGTTTCGATGATTTCGCGCGCGAGTTCATCGCGCCCTTCCGTTTCGCCAAAGACATCCGCGACGAGATATAACGCCCCGCGCCCGGCGTCGGCGTTGAAAATGGCGAGGTTGTCCGGCGCTTCTTGCCACGCGCCGTCGAGGATGCTCAATTGCGCGGAAATTATTTCGCGGGTCACGCGGCGATTATACAACGCGACGCGCGGAATGTAAATCAATGCCATCCGTAGAGACGCCCCGGCGGGGCGTCTCTACGGATGGCACGTTCAAGAATTTGCGCGTTTGAATCAACGATGCTATAATCCCGCGAGTTCGCAGTTACGACCGACTGCCTTTCTGCTCCGCGCGTGGACGCGGCGCAAACCCAGAGAGAGGAGCCAATCTTGGCATATGAATTGATCTATATCATCCGCCCGACGGCGGATGAGCAAGCGCTCGCGGCGGTGAATGAGAAGGTTCAAAAAATTATCACCGGCAATGCGGGCGAAGTTTTAAAGCGCGACGATTGGGGCAAGAAGCGACTGGCGTATCCGTTGCTGAAATTCAATGAAGGATTTTATCACGCGTTGCAGTTGAACTTGCCATCCCCCGCCGTCCGCGAAGTCGAACGTTCCCTTCAGCTTACCGAAGACATCCTGCGTTATTTGATCGTGCGCGTCGATCAACCATAACCGCGAGGGCATCGTTGCCCGCGCGGCAATCGTATTTTCCAAGGAGGGAAAACGATGCGAGGACTTAATCGGGCACAGATCATTGGGAATTTGGGCCGCGATCCGGAAATGCGTTACACGCCCAACGGCAAGCCGGTCACGTCGTTTACCGTTGCCGTATCGCGAACGTGGGTGAAACCGGAAGGCGACCGCGCGGAAAAGACCGAATGGTTCAATGTGGTCGCGTGGGATCGCCTCGCGGAAATCTGCAGCCAGCATCTCGGCAAGGGCTCGCTGGTGTACGTCGAAGGTCGTTTGGAAACTCGCAGTTGGGAAACGGACAACGGCCAAAAGCATTATCGGACCGAAATTGTCGCGAACGAAGTAATTATGCTGGACAAGCGCGGGCGCAGCGGCGAAACGGAAACCGGCGGCGAAGCCACGCCAGCGGCGCATCCCAACGCGCCGGAACCCGAAGCCGCGCCGGCGCCAGAATCGAGTTAGAGGGTGTTTTGAAATTGACACGGGCGGTTAGAAACCGCCGCAACGACTGCACAAAGCCGACCCTTCGGCTACGCTCAGGGCAGGCACTTCGTCGGCTCGGTCTGCGTCAGACTGCGAACTAGTCCCCGAAGCGAAGCGGAGTGGGGAGCAGTCTTCGTACTTTCGTTGCCGCGACTTGAGTCGCCTGTTTGGAACTCTAGGAGTTTGAATCGTTACCTATGGATAATCAAATGCGATTTTCATCCCCGCCCGGCGGATCGCGCGAGGGATCCTCGGAAGGTGGACGCGGCGGCGATCGCGATCAACGTCGCGGCGGTCGCTTTGGCGGGCGGCGTTTGCCGCGCGTCTGTCCGTTTTGCAAAGCCAAAGTCGACGCGGTGGATTATAAAGACGCGGATATGTTGCGCCGCTATCTTTCCGAGCGCGGCAAGATCAAGCCGCGCCGCAAAATCGGTACGTGTGCGCGGCATCAGCGCCGGCTTTCGGTCGCGGTGAAACGCGCGCGTCAGATCGCGCTCTTGCCGTTTGCGGGACCCGCGCCCCGCTCGGAATAAGCGCCCGCCGGGAATGGTTTTCCAATAGGGCATGGTCGCTCTGATCGTGTCCTCGCTTATATGTTTGAAGGAAACAGGTAAACAAGGAAACACGTAAACTGGTTTCCTTGTCTACCTGTTTCCTTATCTACTTTTTCCTTGAGGTTTTTGATGCCACGCGAAGGAAAACGAATTCCGCAAGAAACACGCAAACAGTTAGTGCGCCGTTCACACGAGCGGAGGCAAGAACGCTTGCTCTATGGAGGTCTCGCCGGCGTTGCCGCGTTGATCCTGATCGTTTTGGGCTTGGGCTATTATCAAGAGAACGTCGCCAAGTTAGAAAATGCCATTGCGACGGTCAACGGCACAGTCATCAAAGTCCGCGATTATCAAACGCGTTTGCGTTACGAAGCCGGCACCACACTCTCTTCGCTCGACTCGGCGCAGAAGAATCTGGAGCAAGTTTCCGCCGATCCGTCCACGGCGTTCTTGCGCGATTATTTATTGCAACAGCAAGCGCAATTGCAACAACAAATGGTGACGCTGCCGCGCAATCTGTTCGAACGGATGATTGACGATGAACTCGTGCGCCAAGAAGCCACGCGGCTGAACTTGCGCGCGACCTCCGATGAAGTGGACGAAGGGTTGGAAAAGATTTTCCAGTATCAACGCGCGACCGCGACGCCGACCGAGGGACCCTCGCCGACTGCCACGCGCACATCCACCAGCACGCCGACGACCACACCCACCGCGACGCCGACCGGCACGATCACGCGCACGACGCCGACCGTGACGCCGACACTCGGTCCCACCGATGTGCCGTTGCCGACTTCGACGCCGGTCTCGTTCCAAAGCTATCAAGACCAAAAGCAAAAATTATTGGGCGACCTCGCCAAAAACGCGCAGGTGAACGAAGCCGATTTTCGCAAGATCATCGAAATCAATTTACTCCGCCAAAAATTGCAGGATGAGTTTGCGAAGCAAGTGCCGACGACCGCCGAGCAAGTGCAAGCGCGGCATATCTTGGTGAAAACGTACGAGGAAGCCGTCGCGGTGCAAGCGCGCTTGAGCAAGGGCGAAGATTTCGCCAAGATCGCGCAAGAAGTATCGACTGATACAACGTCCGGGCAAAATGGCGGCGATTTGGGTTGGGCGCCGCGCGGAACCTACGTCGGGGAATTTGAAGACGCGCTCTTTGCGCTGCAAGCGAACGCGACCAGCCAGCCGATCACGACGACGTTCGGCGTTCACCTCATTCAAGTTTTGGGGCGCGATGCCAACCGTCCGCTCGAAGCCGCGCAACTGCAACAAAAGCAATCCGCCGCGTTGAACGATTGGCTCCAAACCACGCGCCTGGCGGCAAAGATCGAACGCTTTTACGACGACCGTTACGTGCCGCCGGAAATCAAGCGCGTCATCACTCAGTTGATCAACAGCGCACAATAGCATAGAGCAAATGGCAGACGCAGTACATCACAGATTAATGAGAGAGGCGTTCTCTAACGCCGATTTCGAGCCTCAACCGCGCTAGAGAGCGCTCACCCATTCATGAAATTGTGAAGTACTGAGGCAGCTAATCGAAACGGGCTTGCGAAAGCGAGTCCGTTTTTTGTTGCAGCTGAATTTGCGCCCGAGAGAGGAATTCTTTATTATCATGATACCTTCGCCAAAAATCGAGCGCGAGTGAAGAGAAATCCGTTTTCTGCGAGAAAACGGGTTTCTGGCGAAGGTGTTGTATCAGTAACCTATTACCAAAGACCCAGGAGTAACCTTGCCCCCCAATCCCAATCTCAAAGAATTGTTTTTGCTCGATCCAACCGTTGCGTTTCTCAATCACGGCTCGTTTGGCGCGACGCCGCGCGTCGTGTTTGAAAAATACCAGTGGTGGCAACGCGAGCTAGAAAAACAGCCGGTCGAATTTATCGCGCGCCGCGTGACCGATTTGCTCAAAGACGCACGCGGCGCGCTCGGCGCGTATGTCAACGCGCGCGGCGACGATTTGGTTTTCGTCGCGAACGCAACGGCGGCGATGAACATTGTCGCGCGCGGGCTGAACCTGCAACCCGGCGACGAAATTCTTGCCACCGATCACGAGTACGGTGCGCTCGACCGGATGTGGCGGTTTTTGTGTCGCAAAACCGGCGCGGTGTACAAGCAGCAGAAAATTTCCGTGCCGGTTACAACGCACGCCGATTTTGTCGAGACGTTCTGGGCGGGCGTCACGCCGCGCACGCGTGTCATTTTCATCAGCCACATCACCGCGCCGACCGCGCTGATTCTGCCGGTGCAAGAGATTTGCCGCCGCGCGCGCGCCGCGGGCATTCTCACGATGGTGGACGGCGCCCACGCCCTCGGGCAAATTCCGCTTGACATGCAAACCATCGGCGCGGATTTCTATACCGGCAACGCGCACAAGTGGCTCTGCGCGCCCAAGGGGTCGGCGTTTTTGTACGCGCGCGCGGACGCTCAGCATTTGGTCGAGCCGTTGGTGGTGAGTTGGGGCTATGAAGCGGAGCTGCCGAGCGGCTCGAAATTTATTGACGAGCAAGAGTGGACGGGCACGCGCGATCCGGCGGCGTGGCTCGCAACGCCCGATGCGATCCAGTTTGCGCAAGAACACAACTGGGACGCTGTGCGCGCCGAGTGTCACGAAATCCTACGCTATGCGCGCGAAAAAATTACCGCGCTGACCGAACTCGATCCGATCTGCCCCGATTCAACCGATTGGTTCATGCAAATGGCAACGTTTGCCTTGCCGCCATGCGACGACAAAGAACTCAAACGCCGATTGTATGACGAATTTCGCGTGGAAGTGCCAATCTGGAAATGGCAAGATAAGGCGTGGCTGCGCGTTTCGATTCAAGGATACAATTCGCGCGCGGATGTGGATCGGTTGGTGAAGGGAGTGGGGGCGTTGTTAGGGAGTGTGAGTGCGTGAGTGGGTGTGTTGTCTCACATACACACATACATACTTTTCGCGAGGTGAAGCAATGGGGGAAATGCAAGAGAAAGTCGTCATCGTCACCGGCGCATCAAGCGGCATTGGTCGCGCGTGCGCGTACAAATTCGCGGCGGAAGGCGCGCGCGTCGCACTCGTGGCGCGGCGTGGCGATGAATTGGAAAAGGTCGCGGCAGAAATTCGTGCGCGCGGCGGCGCGGCGAAAACCATCGCGGCGGATATGACGCGCGAGGCGGATATTGAGCGCGTCGTGAGCGAAACGGTCGCGGAGTTTGGCGGGGTGGATGTCGTCGTCAACGCGGCGGGGATTATCGCGAGCGGAAATATCGAGAACACGCGGCTCGCGGATTGGGACACGATGCTCAACGTCAACACGCGCGCGCCGTTTTATTTGATGCAGCGCGCGATGCCGCATCTCATCGAACGCCAAGGCAACGTCGTGAATGTATCGTCCGTGACCGGCATTCGCGCGTTTCCGAACGTGCTGGCGTACTGCGTGAGCAAAGCCGCGCTCGATCAGCTCACGCATTGCGTGGCTTTGGAAGTCGCGGCGAAAGGCGTGCGCGTGAACGCGGTGAATCCGGGCGTGGTCGA